>CAUQPA010000031.1:0-16444 GCA_963519325.1 uncultured Pseudomonas sp.
TGGCCGCCGGCAACGCCATGATCTTCAAGCCCAGTGAAGTCACCCCCCTGACCGCGCTGAAGCTGGCCGAGATCTACACCGAGGCCGGCCTGCCCGATGGCGTCTTCAACGTGGTCAATGGCGTGGGTCCCGAGGTCGGCGTGGCCCTGACCGAGCACCCCGGCATCGAGAAGATCTCCTTCACCGGCGGCGTCGCCACCGGCAAGAAGGTCATGGCCAGCGCCGCCGGCTCGACCCTCAAGGAAGTCACCATGGAGCTGGGCGGCAAGTCTCCGCTGATCGTCTGTGACGACGCCGACCTGGACCGCGCCGCCGACATCGCCGTCATGGCCAACTTCTTCAGTTCCGGCCAGGTCTGCACCAACGGCACCCGGGTCTTCGTGCCCCAGGCGCTCAAGGCCGACTTCGAGGCCAAGGTGGTGGAGCGGGTCAATCGCATCAAGCTGGGCGATCCCCTGGCCGCCGAGACCAACTTCGGTCCGCTGGTCAGCACCCCGCACCTGGAAAAGGTGCTGGGCTACATCGCCCAGGGCCAGGCGCAAGGCGCCCGCCTGCTGATCGGCGGCGAGCGCGTCACCCAGGGTGAACTGGCCAAGGGCAACTTCGTCGCCCCCACCGTCTTCACCGACTGCCGCGACGACATGGCCATCGCCCGCGAAGAGATCTTCGGCCCGGTCATGAGCATCCTGGCCTACGCCGATGAGGAAGAGGTGGTGCGCCGCGCCAACGACACCGAGTTCGGCCTGGCCGCCGGCGTGGTCACCCGTGACCTGGCCCGCGCTCACCGGATCATCCATCGCCTGGAAGCCGGTATCTGCTGGATCAACACCTGGGGCGAATCGGCGGCCGAAATGCCGGTGGGCGGCTACAAACAGTCCGGCGTCGGTCGTGAAAACGGCCTCACCACCCTCGGCCACTACACCCGCATCAAGTCGGTGCAGGTCGAGCTGGGCGACTACGCCTCGATCTTCTAAGCCGCTCACGCAGCGCTTTTCTCCCCTCTCCGCTGGAGAGGGCCCGGGGATGGGGTGACCACCCTACCCACCGTCAGGAGGAGAACTTTCATGGCACACGAATTCGACTACATCGTCATCGGCGCTGGCTCGGCCGGTAACGTCCTCGCCACCCGGCTGACCGAAGACAAGGACGTCACCGTCCTGCTGCTGGAAGCCGGCGGGCCCGACTACCGCCTGGACTTCCGCACCCAGATGCCGGCCGCCCTGGCCTTTCCGCTGCAGGGCAAGCGTTACAACTGGGCCTACCAGACCGAGCCCGAGCCGCACATGGACAACCGCCGGATGGAATGCGGCCGCGGCAAGGGCCTGGGTGGCTCCTCGCTGATCAACGGCATGTGCTATATCCGCGGTAACGCCCTGGACTACGACCAGTGGGCCCAGCTCGACGGTCTGGAAGACTGGACCTACCTCGACTGCCTGCCCTACTTCCGCAAGGCCGAGAAGCGCGATGCCGGTGCCAACGACTGGCACGGCGGCGACGGCCCGGTCTCGGTGACCACCGCCAAGCCGAACACCAACCCGCTGTTCGAAGCCATGGTCGAGGCCGGCGTCCAGGCCGGTTATCCGCGCACCGAAGACCTCAACGGCTACCAGCAGGAAGGCTTCGGCCCGATGGACCGCTTCGTCACCCCCGACGGCCGTCGCTCCAGCACCGCCCGTGGCTACCTGGACCAGGCCAAGGGTCGGCCGAACCTGACCATCGTCACCCACGCCACCACCGACCGCATCCTCTTCGACGGCAAGCGCGCCAGTGGCGTGGCCTACATGAAGGGCGATTCCCTGGAAGCCATCACCGCGCGCGCCCGTCGCGAGGTGCTGCTCTGCGCCGGTGCCATCGCCTCGCCGCAGATCCTGCAGCGCTCCGGCGTCGGCCCCGCGCCGCTGCTGCGTCGCTTCGACATCCCGCTGGTCCACGACCTGCCCGGCGTCGGCCAGAACCTGCAGGACCACCTGGAGATGTACCTGCAGTACGAGTGCAAGCAGCCGGTGTCGCTGTACCCGGCACTCAAGTGGTACAACCAGCCGCAGATCGGCCTGGAATGGATGGTCAAGGGTACTGGCCTGGGCGCCACCAACCACTTCGAGGCGGGCGGCTTCATCCGCTCCAGCGAAGAGTTCGACTGGCCCAACATCCAGTACCACTTCCTGCCGATCGCCATCAATTACAACGGCACCAACGCCATCGAGGCCCATGGCTTCCAGGCCCACGTCGGCTCCATGCGTTCGCCCAGCCGCGGCCGCATCGAACTGACCTCGCGCGATCCGCGCCAGCACCCCAGCATCCTGTTCAACTACATGAGCACCGAGCAGGACTGGCGCGAATTCCGCGACGGCATCCGCCTGACCCGCGAGATCATGCAACAGCCGGCGCTGGATCCCTATCGTGGCGAAGAGATCAACCCGGGCCGCGACTGCGTGACCGACGCCCAGCTGGACGCCTTCGTGCGCTCCCACGCCGAGACCGCCTACCACCCGTCCTGCTCCAACAAGATGGGTACCGACGACATGGCGGTGGTCGACGGCGCCGGGCGCGTGCACGGCCTGGAAGGTCTGCGCGTGGTGGACGCCTCCATCATGCCGATCATCGCCACGGGCAACCTCAATGCCCCGACCATCATGATCGCCGAGAAGATCGCCGACAAAATCCGCGGCCGCGCCCCGCTGCCGCGCAGCAACGCCGCCTACTACGTCGCCAAAGGCGCCCCGGTCCGCGGTACCCCGCTACGCGACGTCAACGGCCAGCGCGCCGCCGAGCCGGTTCCGCAGCGCCGCAACCAGCCGGCCGCCTGATCCTAGGCAGCCGAACGCAAGAAGGGCGCCCATGGGCGCCCTTCTTCTATCTAGCTTCCTGACTGACTGCGGTAGCCTGGCCAAGCCAAGCAGCCGCCGGCAGCCCGCTCTTCCCCTGGGAGAGGGTCGGGGTGAGGGACTGCCCAACGCCTCACCTCACAGACAATCCTTCACCGCCGTCAAAATGGTCCGCGGTCGTAGCGGATTGTTGGCCATCTGCTCGCGCAACTCCACCCGCGTTCCGCGCGACGCCGACCCTATATCGATGATAGCCGCCGTAGCGCCCGGCACCTTGCTGTCCACCAGCACGCGCTGCCCACTATTGCCCTGCGGCTGGACCACCACATGGCGGCCGTCCTTCTCCAGCCCGGCGACCAGGCAGCTGCGATAGTCCTCGGCACTCTTGCCCGTGCGCAGCTCCATCGGCGGATTGCGCTCGAGGTTCGCCTGGCTGGTACAACCCGCCAGGGCAGCGGCCAGGATGGCCAGGGTCTTCGTTCTCATCAGCGGCTCCTCGCAAGCTCTTCGCTTCATTTTAACCGCCCCTGGCTTACGCCAGCCTTAACCGCCGCACATCCTTGGTTTACAAGGGCTTTTCCATGGCTATAATGGCCTCCCCCTTGCCGGTATAGCTCAGCTGGTAGAGCAACTGACTTGTAATCAGTAGGTCCCGGGTTCGACTCCTGGTGCCGGCACCATCTACAACAAGGGTTCCAGCCGCTTCGTGCGACGCCATACCAGCGGCGACGTAACAAGCAACGTAACAAGCGGCTGAGGAAGAGTGCAACGGCATCAGCCAGCCAGAGAGTGAGTCTGGCAGTTAGCGCCGGCAAGAGTGAGACGGCGAGAGTCTTGGCCGTGAATCCCTCCTCCCCGACAGCAAAAGCAATTTTTCAGGTTGGCAAAAAAAGTAGGTTACTGAGGTTACTTTTTTTCCTGATCCCTCTCTATCCCTTGCCAGACAAGGCTTCCAGCGGTTTCGGCAAAAGTTACTTTCGGGTTACTTGAGGTTACTAGTAACTTTCTAGACAGGTTACTTTCCTACCTTCTGAAACCCCTGTTCTAGAGCGGTTCTGAAAAAAGTAACCTCGAAAGTAACCCGAAGTAACCTCCCTCAGGTTACCGACGAAACCCAGCAACGGCGCGGCCTGAGCCCCGTCAAACTACCTCCCTAACCTCAGTAACCTACTTTTTTCGCCGACCTAGAAAACTGTTCAACGCTTGAGCAGCCTTTGCGTTCGCCGTTCACGCTTGAACGAGCCGTAGGGTACTGAGGGAGACTTCTGCCATAGCACGCAGAAGGACGATAAAGGTGAACAGCGCTGCCAGAACCAGACTCGCGTCGTATGTGGAAGGCTTCTTCCCATCTACCTACAAGGTGGAGACGATCGTGTACGTGCCTAAAGGGGCGTCTGCTCCACTAGTCGCGATCACGGTCACGGCCCCCAGCAGGGCGGTGGCATCCCACGATGCCTACCTGCATGAAGTGCTCGATGTCTCCTACATGACGAAGGTGGCCTCACACCTGCTTCAGGTTGTCCGCACAGGGCTATGCGCCATGAGCTCTCAAAAGGTCCTGTGGTGCAGGGATTCGCAGGTAATTCCATACCCTCCGAGAATTCCTTCAGCCCAGACATGGCCTGCGATAGGGCGACATGCAGGGCCGCAGAAAAAGCGACACATTTAGACCGCGGGCGTGGCGGGGGGACGACGGCGCGCGCCAGGTCAGCCCAACTGCCAGCTATCGGCTTCCAACGACCGGTGATAGCCGGGCGCGGCCCAGGGCTAGCCGCATTGGAGCATCAATGTCATATTGACCCTATAGACCTGGGAGTCGCGTGCGAGATGGCTGTAGCGGATTTTGTTAAGCAGAAGTACGGTGCCGACGTAGCCGGTAGACTGAGCCGCATTAACACCGGCGGACTCAGCAACCAGAAAGGCCACGAATTCGAAAATCACTACGCCGTTGTGAGGATCTGCTCAATTGCAGCCAACCAGGCTGACTTGGACAAATACCTTATCTCGACGCAGGAGGAAGCGTTCGTCGACGACCTTTGCATTCGAGACAATAAGACTTTTTGCAAGACTAACTATCAAGCAAAAAACTCCGCTGGCGCACCAGCGGACTGGACGGCCGATACCACTTCTCGGTTTGAGATGCAGAGGGACATTGATGAAAATTTTCACCAATTTCCGGTCAATAGGCAGGTATTGCTGGTAAGTGATGCTGATAAGGCTGCGGCAAATGACGGCAAGATTCCCGATCACATGCGCAACTACTGTAGCTCCGAGCATTATCATCATCAGCCGACACCGACTCGACTGATCATGGGTGACCCAGCGCTTCGCCAGGATCTGTCATCAATTTGTCAGACCAATACTATTGACATGCTGACCTATGCGTTTCAGCTTGTCCTATCTGCCTGGGTTTCAGACGGCACCCGGCAACGGTCCGTAGGCGATCTGATCGGCGAAGCCAACGCCATGGCCCATCCGGAGATTTTTGCGAAGCACATGCCACACCGCGGCCCGGTACCAGCGTGGCTGACGGAGAAGTGCTACGCTTTCCCTGCCATGGAAGCGCGTGTAGAATTTGGCGCCTTTGTCGTAAGCTTCGCTGGTTTCGAGGCAAGCTTGGGTAGCAACCCGAGAGAGCCAGACGTCGCCGAGCTAGCGGCTATCACCGAGGCAGACGACTTCTTCGAGTTTCTGATGTCAATAGCAGCTGAAGAGCTGTCCCGTGCTGCAGAACTGAAGCAAGTGGTTTAAGGAAGAGGAAGCAACGATGAGCAATCTAGGTAGGAGCTTTAGCGCATACGCTAGCAATCCTGCGAGAAGCGCGTTGGCAAGCCTGCTAAACCTGACTTCGGATCCGAAAGCATATCAGCGGGCGATGAACATACTCGGTTTAGAGCTTGGCTCTGTCCTGAACAAGACCTTAGCTAAGCATTCTGGCTGCTTGGTCGCATCTACGGCCGAAGATGCTGACTATTTGTCGAAAGGCGTTATTGACGCTTTGTCGAGCAACGGGCACTCAGTAAAAACCGCCGTATTTTGGAACAATCACTATCAAATCCCTGGCGGAAGTGTTGCTCCTATAGTTCACAAATTTGTTGAGCCTGGCTTCGAAAAGGCAAAAGACTTAATTGTCGTAAAGTCAGTAATATCAGGCAGCTGCGTTGTAAGAACAAACATCCTAGCCCTGATCGAATCAATAAATGTAGAAAGGATTTTCATTGTCTCTCCTGTCATGCATACCAAATCGGAAGAATCATTGAGAAATGAATTCCCCGACTATATATCCAATCTTTTTGTGTTTGTTTATATAGCGATTGACCAGGAAAGAGACAAAGCAACTGGTGAAGTACGTCCTGGGATAGGTGGTGAGATATATCCTTTGCTTGGGCTAAAAAACCAGCCAGCCAAGACTATGTACATGCCGCAACTCGTGAAAAATCACCTGAAAGCAGTCCACAGCATTGGAAGAACCGTCCGATCGTAGGACAAAAAAAGCCGCCTTTAAGGCGGCTTTTTTTTGACCAGCAACAGCTGCTCGGCTCGGCTCACTGTGGGAGTTGCGTGAGTTCGTAGGGCCGGAAGCGGATCACCTCCTCCCCCAGCCATTCGTTGACTTGGGCCAGGCGAGCCTGCAGCGGCTCCAGCTCGTTGGCGGCGTAGACCAGGGCAGCATCGCGGATCGAGCCGAAGCCACCCGCGTTCTGCGGCACGATGCCCATCAGCTGCGGCGGGATCCGCAGGCCGGCGAGCATGTCGTCGCGGGTGATGCCCTTGATCGAGTTGAATTCGTCCTTCGCTGCCACCTCGCTGACCGGGATCAGCTGGATGCCGTCTTTCTTACCGCCTGGGGCGTAGACGAAGAGGTTGCGGAAGTTGCCGGGCCCCTTGGACTGGCGCAGCGCGGTGCGGACGTTGTCGATGTCCTCCTCCTTCTGCGCCGGGTCGGTCATGTAGAAGATGAAGCCGGCGTGGCTGCCGTTGTTGTAGTACTTGCGCCGGAACAGCGTGGCCGACTCGTTGAGCAGCGCCGACTGCATGGCCGCGAGCCACTCGGGCATGCCGTAGATTTCCTGGTTGATATCCGCCTCGCGCAGGTGGCAGATGGTGCCCGGTGTGAATTCGTGCTCGTCTCGCCAGCCGCGCACCTGGAAGAATCGGTTGTCCTCGCCGCGGCGCATGTACTTGGCCAGCGGCGGCTGCAGGCTGACCGGCGTGCCAAGGCGCGACTGCCGCCGCTCCAGGTAGGCATTACCGGACCAGAGATAGTCCAGGGCCAACTGCTCGAAAGCGGCGCGGCTCAGCAGCGGATGAGGAATGAAGGTGCGGGCCAGGAGGTTGCGCTTGAACTTGAGCCCGGAGTCCAGATAGACGCTGGCCCGCGTGGCTTTGGCCAGGCCGTCGAGCGAGAGCGGCGGGTCGTAGTAGCGGCCGTTGAACCAGCATTCCAGGTAATCGAAGACCTCGCGGCCTTCCAGCACCGGCATGGGGTCGCCGAAGGTAAAGGCCTCGATAGGGCCGGGCGTCGAAACGGCCAGCGCGGTGGATTCGCTCATCAGAAAATCTCCATGACGCCGGTATTGCGGGCGGTCTGCCCTTCTAGCGGCTCGTTGTGCAGGGCATGAAAGAGGGCCCACGCGAGATCCGCGTGGCCCGTGGTGTCGTTGCGGCCGGCCGTGTAGGTGAACTGGCGGCCGCTGGCGGTGGTGGTCTTACGAATGGCCATGAGTGACTGGGCGACGTCGGTCCAGCCGGCGTCGAATTCGAGGCGGCCGTTCTTGATCACGTCGTAGGCCTTGAGCACCAGGCGAGTCTTGACCTCGGGCGAGTAGCTGAAGGTGGTCAGGTTCGGGAAGAACTGGCGCACCAGCTGGGCCACGCCGCTGCCCATGCCCGTGACATCGATGCCGATATAGGTCACCCAGTAGCGCTGGCAGACCTGGCGGATCGCCTCGGCCTGGGCGGCGAAGTCCATCCCGCGGAACTGATGGCGTTCGAGCACACGGAACTTGCCACCCGGTACCAGCGGCGGCGCGACCACCACCAGCCCGGCGGTGTCGCCGGTCTCGGCCGGGTCATAGCCGACCCAGACCGGGCGCTCGCCCAGCGGCCGGGCGGCGAAGGGCTTGTAGTCCTCGGCCCACTCGACCCAGCTGTCCACCATGCAGGGCTGCAGCATGGCCAGCGGGAAGATGCTCGCCCCGTCGTCGACGAACTGGCACATCAGCAGGTTCTGGAAGGCCTCGGCCGAGTACTCAAGCTTGAGTTCCTCCAGGTCGAAGAGGTCGCAGCCGCGGGACTCGGCGTCTAGGATGGTGACGATCTGCCGCCAGATCCGGTCCTCACAAAGCCGGCCTTCCTGCAGGGCTTCGTGGGAGACGTCCAGCTTGAGGTGCTGGGCGACTGGCTTGCCTTTGTTGAAGCGCTCGCCGGTCCAGAAGGTATAGGCCTCATGGGCCATCGAGCTGGGCGTCGAGAAGTAGGTCCGGCGGTATTGCTTCTGCATGGCCATGCCGCTGGCCACCTTGTTCAGCTCCTCGAAGCGGAAGGTCCAGAAGAATTCGTCGAAGTAGAAGTTGCCGTGGTAGCCCTGGGCGGTGCGGGCATTGGTACCCAGGAAGTGCAGCTCGGCGCCGTTGGCCAGGATGATCGGATCCCCGGTCACATCGACGCCACAGACCTCCCGGGCGAAGGCCTGGATATACGCCTTGAAGATATGCGCTTGGTTCTTGCTGGCAGAGAGGAAGATCTGGTTACGCCCGGTGATGAGGGCGTCCAGGAAGGCCTCGCGAGCGAAGTAGTAGGTGGCGCCGATCTGCCGGCTCTTGAGGATGGCGCGGGTCCGCTGCTGGCCTGCCCGGTACCAGTCGAGCTGGTACCCGAAGCACTGGTCGCGGAAGGCGCTCTCAAGGGCCTCGATCTGATCCTCGGTGAATTCGTTGCGCGCGGCCTTCTTCTTCGGCCCGGCATTGCGGTTGTCCAGCTTGGGATTGAGCTCGGCCTGGGTACCGCCACCCTGGAAGCGCTGGATCCGCGCCTGGCGCTCCAGCTGACGATGGAGCAGATCAATCTCCTTGAAGTCGCCGCCGGTCTTGCCGTCCTTGAGGATGAGCTGCACCAGGCGCGCCTCCAGAGCGCCGCCGATTCGCTCGACGTTGTCCGCCCGATCCCATTCGTCCCGGGCCTTCCAACTGTGGATGGTCTTTTCCTTCTCGCCGATCGCCTCGGCGATCTCCGTCACCCGCCAACCCATCCAGTACAGATGCTTGGCGCGCCGCCGCACGTCCATCATCAGGTCGGTGGACGGGGCGGCCGCCGGCGTTTGGGCCGGGCTTGGCAGGGGCGAGGAATCGGATAGGCTTTTCATGGCCGCCAGACTGCCGCCCTGATCCCCTCCTCCATAGCGCGCGAACGTGTACCGCGCGCGCCTACAAAATCCCCTCGTTGCTGGGACGCGCGCGCGTCCCGACCATGCCCCTCATCGCCCAAGCACTCCCGCTAAGCCTCTGAGGATCCCCGGCATGGCCGACCCCAAGACCCCCAAACTCCGCTCTCCTTTCTTCCGTGTCGCCGTCGAAGGCGCTACCAGCGACGGCCGTCAGATCGAGCGCGCCTGGATCGAGCAGGCCGCGGCCAGCTACAACCCCAAGACCTACGGCGCGAGAATCTGGATGGAGCACATCCGCAGCAGCGTGGCGGACAGCCCCTTCAAGGCCTACGGCGACGTGGTAGCAGTCAAGGCCGAGGAGGTCGAGATCAACGGCCAGAAGAAGCTGGCCCTCTTCGCCCAGATCGAGCCCACCGCCGACCTGGTGGCCCTGAATAAGGCCAAGCAGAAGATCTACACCTCGATCGAGATCTCGCCCAAGTTCGCCGACACCGGCGCCGCCTACTTGGTCGGCCTGGGCATCACCGACAGCCCGGCCAGCCTGGGTACCGACGTCCTGTCCTTCGCCGCGGCCAACCCTGCCGGCAACCCCTACGCTGGCCGCAAGCAGCACGCCGACAACCTCTTCACCGTGGCCGAAGAGACCGCCCTCACCTTCGCCGAAGTTGAGGACAAGCCCAGTCTGGGCGTGATGCTCCTGGCCAAGGTCACCGATCTGCTCAAGGGCAAGGAAGCACGCACCGAAGGCGAGTTCGCCCAGTTCGGCGCTGCCGTCACCGCAGTGGCCGAGCACGTCCGCGAGCAGGACAGCCGCTTCACCAACGCCGAAACCGCTCTCGCCGAGCTGGCCGGCAAGCATGCCCAGCTGCAGACCGACTTCACCGCCCTGCAGGTGCAGCTCAGCCAGACCCAAGACCCCAACCAGACCAAACGCCCTCCGGTCACCGGCGGCGATGGCAAGACCCTGACCGACTGCTGATCAGCCGTTCACTTTCCCGGAGAGATCCATGCGTAACGATACCCGTGCCCTGTACGCCGCCTACCTGGCCCAAGTTGCTGCCCTGAGCGGCGTGTCCTCGGCGAGCGCCACCTTCGCTGTCGACCCCACCGTCCAGCAGAAGCTGGAAACCCGCATCCAGGAGTCCAGCGACTTCCTGAGCAAGATCAATATCATCGGCGTCGACGAGTTGCTCGGCCAAAAGGTCGGCCTGGGCGTCTCCGGCACCATCGCCAGCCGTACCGATACCAGCGGCTCGGCCAGCCGGAATCCGCGCGACGTGTCCAGCACCGACAAGCAGGACTACAAGTGCGAGAAGACCGACTTCGACACTGCCATCCCCTACTCGCTGCTGGACGCCTGGGCCAAGTTCCCGGACTTCCAGGCGCGCCTGCGTGACGCCATCGTCAAGCGCCAGGCCCTGGACCGTCTGATGATCGGCTTCAACGGCACCAGCGCTGCGGCCACCACCAACCGCGCCACCAACCCGCTGCTCCAGGACGTCAACATCGGCTGGCTGCAGCAGTACCGCAACAACGCATCCCAGCGCGTGCTGAAGTCCGGCAAGGCCGAAGGCAAAATCGTGATCGGCACCGGCGCCGACGCCGACTACAACAACCTGGATG
The DNA here is from genome assembly GCA_963519325.1 of uncultured Pseudomonas sp. Classification (GTDB taxonomy): domain Bacteria; phylum Pseudomonadota; class Gammaproteobacteria; order Pseudomonadales; family Pseudomonadaceae; genus Chryseomonas. Next base: position 10,834 of record CAUQPA010000031.1, read on the forward strand.
CCCTGGTCTTCGACGCGGTCAGCAACCTGATCGACCCCTGGTACCGCAAGGACCCGGGCCTGGTGGTGATCCTCGGCCGCGACCTGGTCCACGACAAGTACTTCCCCCTGGTCAACCGCGAGCAGGCACCCAGCGAGAAACTGGCCACCGACCTGATCCTGGCTCAGAAGCGCATGGGCGGCCTGCAGCCGGTCGAGGTCCCCTACTGCCCGGACAAGGGCATGCTCATCACCTCGCTCGAAAACCTGGCGATCTACTACCAAACCGGTGGCCGTCGCCGCTTCGTCAAGGAGGCGCCGGAGAAAAACCGCATCGAGAACTATGAGTCGAGCAACGACGCCTACGTGATCGAGGACTACGGCTTCGGCTGCTTGATCGAAAACATCGAGACGGGCGTATAAGCCATGGCCTCCTCTCCCGCGAAACGGCACTTCCTGGCAGCTGCAGCGGCAATCGCCGCTGCTGCAGTCGGGCCGGCCGACAGCATGGCGGGCCGTACCGTGTACGAGCAGCAGCTGGCTCAGCTGCTGCAGGACCGGCTGCGACTCAAGCAGGTGCAATCCACCCAGGCCAAGGCCGAGCTCAAGCGGCAGCTGCTCGGCGCCTATGCCGACTATGTCAGCGGTGTGCTCGAGGGCGGCAACGGCGCCCAGGACGAGGTGCTGGTCACCGTGATGATCTGGCGCATCGATGCCGGAGACTTCTGGGGCGCGCTCCACATCGCTGCCTACGTGCTCAAGCACGGTCTGGTGATGCCGGATCGCTTCGCCCGGACCACCGGCTGCCTGATCGCTGAAGAGGTGGCCACCGCCGCCCTCAACGCCCAGAAAGCTGGCCAGCCGTTCGAGCCGGACCTGCTGTTCTACACCGAGGCACTCACCGTCGAGCAGGACATGCCCGACGAGGCGCGCGCCAAGCTCTTTCTCGCCATCGGGCGGGCCTACATGGAGGGCATCGACGACGAACGCCCAGGCGCCGAAGGCCAGCTGGCCCGCGGCATCACCGCCCTGCAGCGAGCCATCAGCCTGCACGACCGCTGCGGCGGCAAGAAAGACCTGGAACGGGCCGAGCGCCTAGCCAAGAAACATGCCGCCCCTGGCGGCTAACCGAGCGGTCCCCCGCAACCCCGCCGGCTCGGGGCGGATCGGCCAGGCCTAGCCTGGACCGTGAAGCCCCGACCACCGGCGACCCATTCGAGAGCAGCACCATGAGCGGATTCGTTGCAGGCGGCACCGTCGCCAGCGGTCAGGTGGTGTCCGACCCTTTCTGGCCGGCGATTGAGCTGGACCAGGTCCGCGCGCGGTTGCGGATCGACAGCAGCGTCACCACGGAAAAGCTCAAGGCCGCCGTGATCGCCGCAGCCATCACCGTCAACCGCGAGCTCGCCGGCTACCGCTTCGCCCAGGCCACCAGCGGCTACGCCACCCTGGCCGCCGTGCCCGGGCTGCTGGTCGACGGCGTCAGCGAGCGTGCCCACCTCTACCTGCGTGCGATCGATGCTGCCACCGCCGCCGAGGTCGCCGAGCGGTACCGCAGCTACGACAGCACCGCCAAGGGCGACAAGGACGCCGAGGCGGAGACCCCCACCATCGACGACTACCGACGCGATCAGCGCTGGGCCATCCGCGACTTCCTGGGCCTGGCCCGGACCACCGTGGAGCTCATCTGATGGCCACCGTCGTGCGCGCCCAGCAAGGCGACACCCTGGACCGGATCTGCCTGCGGCATTACGGGCGCACCCAGGACGTCACCGAGACCGCGCTCGAAGCCAACCCGGGCCTGGCTGAGCTGGGCCCCATCCTGCCGATCGGCACCCCTATCACCCTGCCAGACGCCCCCGCCCAGGTTTCTGCCGGCATCGCCGCGCAGCAGCCGGTCAGCCTCTGGGACTAGATGAGAAACATCATGCCCGACCGTCCCGACACCTGGGCCTGGCTCGCCGCCTGGCTCGAACACAACTGGCCCGCGCTCTACGCCGGCCTGGTCGCCTGCGTCATCGCAGGCCTCCGGATCGCCTACAGCGGCGGCACCCTGCGCCGCGTGCTGCTCGAGGCGCCCCTCTGCGGCGCCCTGGCCCTGGCCGCAAGCCACGGCCTCTCCCTGCTGGGCATCCCTGCCAGCACCGGCCCCTTCTGGGGCGGAATCATCGGACTGCTGGGCGTCGAGGGCACTCGCGCCGCGGCTAAACGCTTCGTCGAACGCAAGGTAGAAACGCAATGAACCAGCCCAAGATCCTACTCATCGGCGCCCACGGCCTGGCCGTGCGCGACCTGCAAAAAGCCCTGGCCGCGGCCGGCTTCACCGTCGACCTGGACGGCGAGTTCGACGAAGGCACCGAGCACGCCGTCGAAGCCTTCCAGCGCTCTGTCGGCCTGGTGGCCGATGGCATCGCTGGTCCCAAGACCTTCGCCGCCCTGCTCGGCAAGCGCGATCCGCTCCACCTGGGCTACGCCGACCTCGAGCTCGCCGCCAAAACCCTGGGTGTCTCCGTCGCGGCCGTTCAGGCGGTCAATGAGGTCGAGTCCAAGGGCGAAGGCTTCCTGGACAACGGCAAGGTGGTGATCCTGTTCGAGCGCCACGTTTTCTACCAGCGCCTGGTCAAAGCGCACGGCCAGGCCGAGGCTGATCGCCTGGCAGCCCTCAACCCGAACCTGATCAACCCGAAGTCCGGCGGCTACGCCGGCGGCGCGGCCGAGTGGCAGCGGCTGACCTCGGCCCGGCAGATCGACGAGGGCTGCGCGCTGGAGTCGTGCAGCTGGGGCCTGTTCCAGGTCATGGGCTACCACTGGCAGAACCTCGGCTATGCCAGCGTCCAGGACTTCGTCACCCGCATGCAGACCAGCGAAGCCGAGCAGCTCGACGCCTTCGTCCGCTTCGTCAAGGCGGAGCCCGCGCTGCTCAAGGCCCTCAAGGCTGGCAAGTGGGCTGACTTCGCCCGCGGTTACAACGGCCCGGCCTACGCCCGCAACCTCTACGACGTGAAGCTCGAGCGCGCTTTCGCCCGCTACAGCGCCGCCGCCCCGGCTAAGGACGCCGCATGATCGCCACCGATGCTGCGCAGCGCATCAATCCGGTAGACGGCGACGTCTTCGTCCTGCCGGCCGGTGCGTCGATCGAGGACGCCGAGCACCTGGCCGAAGCCATTCAGGCCGCAAAGCCTAGGGTCCGCGCCGTCGTCGTAATGGGTGACCTCGAGCACCTGGACCAGGCGGCCATGGGCCGTGCTGGCTGGTACCGCCGATGATCAGCTGGAAGGAAAAAGCCCTCTTCGCGCTTTCCCTGGCCGCCACGATCGCCGTGCTGTGCCTGACCCTCTATGCGCAGAACCTGCGCATAGAGCAGGCCAACCAGAAGCGCGAGGCCGCCGAGGACCAGGTCACCCAACTGACCGGGGATCGCGACCACCTCACAGCCACCCTCAACGAGCAGCGGGCCGCCCAGGCCCAGCTGCAGACCACCCAGACAGACCTGCGCCGCGAGATCGATGTCCGCAAGCGCCGGATCCAGGAGCTCGAAGATGAAAACGCCGATCTCAAGGCTTGGGCTGGCCAGCCTCTGCCTGCTGCTGCTCGCCGGCTGCGCCAGCGGCCCGTCCTCACCGGAGCCACGGCTTACCGTGAATGGCTGTCCCGTGGTAACGCGCTGCCAGCTGCCGTCGACGGATCCGCGCAATAACGGCGAGCTCCTGGACGACAGCGAAGTCTTGGAAGCGGCCTGGGCCGACTGCGCCGCCCAAGTCGATATGGTCTATGACGCCCAGCAGGCCCATCCATGAACAAGCCCGAAAGCCTCCGCGCTCACCTGCTCGCCGCCGTGCCGGAGCTACGCCACAGCCCTGACCGGCTGCTGGTCTTCATCGACAAGGGCAAGCTGCGCTGCACCGCCGCGGCCAGCCTGTCCTGGGAGTACGGCTACGAGCTGCAGATCATCCTCACCGACTTCGCCGGCCACCCGGACGCCGTGATGCTGCCGCTGCTGGCCTGGGTCCGGACGAACCAGTCCGAGCTGCTGGTCAACCTGGACAAGTCCGCCCAGGGGATCGGCTTCGAGGCCGACATCCTGGACAACTCTAAGGTGGATCTGGCCATCACCCTGCCGCTCACCGAGCGCGTGGTCGTGAAACGCCAGCCGGACGACACCTATCAGCTCGAGCATGCACCGGAACGGCCCTGCACGGAGTACCAGGACCCCGGCACCTGGCAGGTCTTCGCTGATGGCGAGCTACTTGCCGAATGGCAATCGGGATCCGCCGGCGACGCCCTGGCCCTGGAAACGCCGCACCCAGGCCGCAGCCGTGGCTGACCTCGAGGCGCTGGAGACCTGGCTCTCGCCGCTGCTGCAGAAGCTGGATGGCCGCGGCCGGGCCCAACTGGCCCGCAAGGCTGCCCAGCAGCTGCGCCGCAGTCAGCAGCAGCGGATCCGCGCCCAGGTGAACCCGGATGGCTCACCGTTCGAGGCGCGCAAGCCGCGGGATCTGCGCGGCAAGAAAGGCCGCATCAAGCGGCGAATGTTCGAGAAGCTCAAGATGGCCCGCTATCTCAAGGCCAAGGGAACGCCGCAGCAGGCGGTGATCGGCTTCGCTGGGCGTGTCTCTCGCATTGCCCGCGTTCACCAGTACGGCCTGAAGGACCGCGCCGAGCGTGGCGCCCCTGAAACTCGCTATGCTCGTCGCGAAGTACTTGGCCTTAGCGAGAGTGACATTCAAAAGATTCGTGAAGAGATACTAGCAACGCTCTTCAGCCAAAACTGAACCTGCCGCACTAGAAGGACACTCTCCACATTGATTTCTTAGCCGCCATGCGGCTTAACTTGTGGAACGCTACGGTAGTAGACAGACGAGACAAAGCATTTAGATTATTCATAACTATACTCTTGGGCTCGTCAGGGTCAAAAAGATATTCCTCTTTTTGAGCCCTATTTATAATGACCTCCCTGCGAAACTCTCCATCCTCACTTTCTGGATCCTCAATCTCCATCAATTGCTGCTGTACATAAGCAGCTTTTGCAAGAATTCCAGCATAAAAGACTTCACTCATTCGCTTATGAGCATCGGACACGGCTGCGCAGGCGACAAAGAAACGGTTGAACGCCTCGAAGTCATCTTGCGAAAACCTTGAAGCAAATAAATGCTTGTATTTCGCCCAGTTATTATCAGCAAGCACCGGTTTGATATTTTTATCTATAACCTTGCGCTCGAGTAAATGCGAGATAGCCTGTTCTGCATGCCTTATATCCATAATAATTATATTTGATGCATCGCTTAACTCAGCGCTCTTCTGCATCCTATATACAACTAAAGCCACAAGCCCTACGACAAAAGTTACAAAAGCATTTAAATACTGCTCCATACCTCTCCATCCCTCATTTTTTTAAAAAAGCCGTGTAAGGCACCGCAATCATAAGCATAGCCTTTTACTGAACACCGGAAATCCATAGCGTTAAGCTGGATGACCGGAAGTCGCATGTTTGGTACCGACGGTTTGTAGCAGACGTTGCTACACAACCGCCCGGCTGCACCTCGCGCGCGCGGCCGCCATCCTCCGCGGCATGACCGATATCGCCGCCCTCTCCCGCCTCATCGAGAACCTGATCCGCCTCGGCACCGTTGCCG
>CAUQPA010000032.1:0-16178 GCA_963519325.1 uncultured Pseudomonas sp.
TTCAGATCCGGGATCGCAGGATTCGACGGGATCTGAAAGCGGTCGCAGTAGGCGAATCAGGCTACCCCGGTGCGCCAGCTGCTGAGCCCATCGCGGCTTGCGTATCTGAAGACCTATGGGACGTCGTTCAGCATCACTCAACGATGCTGACGGAGCTTCCCCATGCAGACCCCCAACACCTCCTCGACTCCGGCTCTGCCGCTAAAGCTGTGCGTCCACCGCTATTACTCCAGAGCCGAAGACCCGGCCTTCCAGCAGCTGCTTGTGGTTTGGAACCAGGTGGCGCCGATCCTCGCTGCGGCGCCGGCCGGCACCATTGCCAAAGTCGACAGCGAGTCCCTGTTCGTCGCGCCGGTGGATGGTGCTTTGGCGATGTTCCTGTCCGCAGACCTCAGCCCAACCGCCGTCGACGGCAACATCTTCCGGCCTGAGGATTTCGACGGCATCGGCGCCGATGAATTTGCTGAGCTACAGGGCGCCTTGGAGCGCTGGATGGCTGCGCCAACGTACGACACGCCCTGCACCCCGTCTCACCTCGCAGACGTGCTCGCCGCTAACTACGGGGAGGCGGAAGCGCCACGTGAATGGCGATGGTCGGGCGAGACCCTATAGGCCTTCAGTAGCAAGGCTTCACGTCTGGCAGTCCACTAGGGCAAGCAAGATTCGCATGCCCTGGAGACACCCCGCGCCAGTCGGTATAGCGGAAGTATCCCAGGCGGTATACTTCCGATCTTGAAGCATCGCCTATGGCTCCACGTCACTCGCGCATTCAGCCGATTCGAGAGCTGCCCTCTCGAAGATGCGGTCAATGAAAATCCCGGCTTCGCGTATCGAGACCCTGCAGCAGCTCGCTGATGTCCTCCAAGCGGCCGGCCACAATGTGCAGCACGCCATCGCGCGTCTCTACCGTTCCATCCACTCGCAGCAGCTGTGACGCCACCAGCTCCCGCCGCTGGCGCTCCGCCAGGGTGCGCCACACCACCACGTTCACCATCCCAAACTCATCCTCCAGTGTCACGAAGGTCACGCCGCTGGCGGTACCCGGCCGCTGTCGGCCGACTACTAGGCCAGCGACCCGGGCCGGCTGGCCGTGGCGCCGCTCCTTCAGCTCCTGCGAGCTCATCAGCCGCCGGGCCGACAGCTCCGGCCGCAGCAGGGTGAGAGGGTGCGGCCCCAGGGTGGTGCCTAGGGAGGCATAGTCCGAATAGAGGTCCTCACCCACGGTTGGCGCAACCAGCTCCTGGATCTCCTCCTCAACCACAGCGCCCTCGGCGAATAGGGGCAGCTGCGGCTCGATCGCGGCCATGGCCCAGCGCGCCTGGAATCGGTGCCCTGCGAGGCCCTTCAAGGCTCCCGCATCCGCCAGGCACTCCCGGGCCTTAGCATCAAGGCCTGCACGTAGGCACAGATCGGTAACATCGCGGAATGGCCGGTGCCGGCGGGCCTGCTCAACGGCGCGCCCGGCTTTCTCGGCCAGGCCTCGCACCATTCGCAATCCCATCCGGATAGCCGGCTGCGAGCTATCGGCGACTGGCTCGAGACTGCAATCCCAGTCGCTGCAGGTCACGTCTACCGGCAGGGTCTGCAACCGATGGCGCCGGGCGTCCTGCAGGATCTGGTCGGGGCTGTAGAAGCCCATGGGGTAGGAGTTGATCAGCGCCGCGGCGAAGGCGGCCGGTTCGTGACATTTGAGCCAGCAGCTGGCGTAGGTCAGCAGGGCGAAGCTGGCCGCATGGGATTCGGGAAAGCCGTAGCTGCCGAACCCCTCGATCTGCCGGAAAATGTCCGCGGCGTACTCGGCCGTGTAGCCGTTAATGAGCATGCGCGAGGTGAGTCGCTCCCGGTGCGGCTCCAGCCCGCCATGGCGCTTCCACGCCGCCATGCTGCGGCGCAGCTGATCGGCCTCGCCAGGGGTGTAGTCGGCGGCCAAGATGGCGAGCTCCATCACCTGTTCCTGGAACAGGGGCACACCCAGGGTCCGGCCGAAGACGCGCTCGAGTTTCGGCGGGTAGCTGATCTCCTCCTGACCGGTCCGCCGGCGCAGGTACGGGTGGACCATGCCACCCTGGATGGGGCCCGGGCGGACGATGGCCACCTCGATCACCAGGTCGTAAAAGGTCTGTGGCTTCAGCCGCGGCAGCATAGCCATCTGGGCACGTGACTCGATCTGGAACACCCCGAGCGTATCGGCCCGGCTAATCATCGCGTAGGTCGGCTTGTCCTCTTGAGGCACGGTAGCCAGGGTCAGCTCCTTACCCCGGTAGCCCCTCACCAGGTCGAAGCACCGGCGCAGGGCGCTGAGCATGCCCAGGGCGAGGATGTCGACCTTGAGCAGGCCCATCGCATCGAGATCGTCCTTGTCCCACTGGATGACGGTGCGTCCTTCCATGGCCGCGTTCTCGACCGGCACCAGGGTATCCAGCGTCTGGTCGGCGATGACGAAACCGCCCGGGTGCTGAGACAGGTGCCGCGGGAAACCGATTAGCTCGCCGGTGAGCACCAGGATCCGGTGAAGGAGGGGGCTATCAGGATCGAAGCCAGACTCGCGGAGGCGCTCCGGCGGCGGCAGATTGTCGGTCCAACGGCCGCAGCAGTCCGCCAGCGCGGTGATCTGGTCTGGGGGTAGGCCTAGGGCCTTGGCCACGTCGCGGACGGCACCCGCAGCGTGGTAGGTGGATACCACCGCGGTGAGGGCGGCGCGCTGGCGCCCATAGCGGCGGAAGATGTACTGGATGACCTCTTCCCGGCGGTCATGCTCGAAGTCGACGTCGATGTCTGGTGGCTCATCGCGCTCGTGGCTGATGAAGCGCTCGAACAGTAGGTTGATCCGGGTCGGATCCAGCTCGGTGATGCCCAGGGCGAAACAGACTGCAGAGTTGGCGGCCGAGCCGCGCCCCTGGCAAAGGATCCCCTGCTGCCGGGCGAAGCGGACGATGTCGTGCACCGTCAGGAAGTAACTCTCATATGCCTTGTCGGCGATCAGCTGCAGCTCCTTTTCGATCTGGGCACGTAGTCGAGCCGATAGGCCTTCGGGCCAGCGCCAGGCGCAACCCTCTTCTGTCAGCACACGCAGCCAGCTGGTGGCGGTGTGTCCCTCCGGTACCACCTCACTGGGGTATTGGTAGCGCAACTCGGCTAGGCTGAAGCTGCAGCGCTCGGCGATGCGCAGAGTCTCCTCCAGCAGCTCGGGCGGATAGCACCTCGCCAAGGCTTCACGAGTGCGCAGATGACGTTCCCCATTCGGGAAGAGCAGCTGGCCGGCTTCGGCTACCAGGACGTGATGACGGATAGCGGTGATGGTGTCCTGTAGGGCCCGGCGCCCGCGGCAGTGCATGTGCACGTCGCCGGTAGCCACCAGCCCTACGCCCAAGGCCGCACCCAGCCCCTGCAGCTGCTGCAGCCGTACCTGGTCGTCTTGATCGAAGTGGAGCTCGGCGGCAATCCACAGCCGGCCGGGGAAAACCTGCAGCAACCAGCGCACCGACTCCGCCTCTGCGTGCCGATCCGGTACCCAGAGCGCGACAAGGCCGGCGACCTGTTCGAGATCCTCGCGCAGCAGTCGGTAGCTGCCCTTATCCGCACGCCGGCGGGCGAGGGTGATCAGCCGGCACAGCTGCTGGTACCCCTGCAGGTCTTCCACCAGCAGCACGAGCTTGGGGCCCTGGGCGACCTGAAACTCCGCACCGACGATCAAACGGACATCGTGCTTCTCAGACGCCTGCCAGGCGCGCACGATGCCGGCGAGAGTGCATTCGTCGGTGATGGCCAACGCCTCATAGCCCATGACCCTGGCACGCTCGAATAGCTGATCGACGCTGGAAGCACCGCGCTGGAAGCTGAAGTTCGACAGGCAGTGGAGCTCGGCATAGCCGGGTGTCACGCAAACCACCCCTGCACCCACCAGCCCGGCCCCTCCGCAGGCGACTGGAAGGCCCAGGCCGTACGCCCGTCGGCGAGCTCGAGCACGTAGTAGTCCCGACGGGCATCCTCACCGTCCCACCACCCGCTCTCGATCCGCTCGGGCCCGCTCAGGACCCGTGACTGATCGACATCCAGGGGCTCCGGCGCCGGTAGCAGCCACCCTGGCCGCCGATTCGGTCCCAATGCCTGGAGCGCCAGCGAAGGCGTGTCTCGCCGCCAGGCCCGCTCCGGCCGGTGATCTCCCTGGGCGCCCACCGCATAGACCGCGTCGTCGCCCAGGCGAGAGCGCAGCCGCTCGCGCAGCTGCTCCCAACTCACCGTCTGTTGCGGACGTTCATCGAAGAGGCCGCGGTGCTGCGGCACAAAACTTGGCAGTTCGTCTGCGACCAGGCCGATCGCGAGTACCGGCTCCACCACCTGGGTGGGCTCCAGGCGGCCGCGGGCAAATTCGAACAGCAGCGCAGGGTCCCGCTCGGGGGCGAGCAAGCCAACCACCACCTCCGTGGTCGGCGCCTCCCTATGCTCCAGGCGCAGGGTGAAGCGTTGGGCGCCCATGTCCCGGCCGGCGAGGTAGGTGGCCAGATCCGAGGTCAAGCGACGCAGCGGGAACAGCAGGGCCTGGGTCGACTCGACTTCGAAGTTGAGCTCGATCCGCAGCCTGAAGGTGGTCGGAGGCAGGAAAAACTCCAGGGGCAGGACCTTGCTGCCCAGCATCTGATCGAGGTGGTTGAGCAGAGTAAGGGGGAAGCGCCGGGCGAGCTGAGCTCGGGGCAGCGCCAGCACCTGGTCCAGCTGGCGCAGTCCCATGCGGCTCAGGGCTTGGACGATCTCCGGCTCGAAGCCCAGAAGCGCTACCGGCAGCGTGCGCATGGCGCTGGCCAGGCCTGCGTCGTCCCGAACCGCCAGGCTGTCGCCGGCGTTGGCCAACACCCGGGCGGCGACCGGGTTGGGCGCCAGGGTGATTCGGTGGCCGAAGCCCAGCGCCGTGAGCTCCTGGCGCAGCCTCGCTTCAAATCTTGGCCAGGGCCCGAAGAGCGGCAGGCTCGACTGCACCTCCAGCACCAGGGCGTCGGCGAAGTGCAGGCTCACCTGCGAGCTGAAGCCATAGGCCCAAGCGGCGAGGAGCTCGTGCTGGCGCCTCAGCGCCGCCTCGTCGTACTCCACAGTCGCAAACTGCGGGCAGATCGCTTGGGCAGCGGTGTATGTCATCTCCGGCCGGAGCCCGAGCGCCAACGCCGCCGGGTTCGCCGCTTTGATAATCCGGCGTTGTATCGGCCCGTGGAGCAGTACCAGGGGTTCGTCCGGGTCAGGACAATTGCGCAGCACACCGTCCAGCGCGAACTGCGGAAAGTAAATGCAGGCCCATTTCATGGCAGTCGTCCCTCAATGCCAGACCCGATGCGCCAGCGCAGTCGCCGGTGGATTGCCGCCGCGGCACTTGAGCACTCGCAACTGCTGAGGTGAACCCTCAAGCACCAGGCGCAGCGCTGCAGGTGACGCGTTGACCGCTTCCCGCTGGTGGCGGAACGCGAAGGCAAGGGTCTGTCCGGTCTCGGCAGCCACCTGCAGCCGGCGCAGCGCGCGATCGTCCGCACGGCTGGGCCAGCAGAGCACGGCTCCGCAGCTACCAGAGCGCAGGCACTGCTCTGCCGCCCACAGCACGTCCTTGCCCTGCACCTGGATGACGCTCAACCGGCCAAGGTCGACGCCGGCCTGCAGCCAGGCGTGCGGGTAGAGCAGGTAAGGAGGGGCGATCAGCACCACGCGTTCGCCGGCGGCAGTGAGGCGCGCCAGCGTCGGCCACACGAGCGTCAGCTCACCCAGGCCCGGTCGGGCGCTCAGGATTTCGGTAAGCGCTGCATCAGGCCACCCGCCGAGCGGCAGTTGGGCATCGAGCGCCGAGTGTCCGGTCGGCTGAGTGCTGCCGTCTTCGACGTGCGGACATTGCCCACGCCACACACGGCGACTGTCGAGCAGGGAGTCGAGCGCAACGACATTGGTGGCCGCGTTATCCATGCTGCACCCCCGTCGGCGCCGACGGCGAGCTGCCGCGCTCGGTGAGCATGACCTGCAGCTGCGCACGCAGTTTGAACAGATCTGCATGCAGGACGGAGTTCATCGACTCCAGCCGCAGGATATGACGCTGGGCACGTGAGAGGGGATCGTCGCGGTCGTCCGGAATGAGCCGGTCACCCCGGGGCACGTGGCGCTGGTTTTCCTCTTGGACGAATTGGACGTAGCGCAGTCGGTGGCGCTGTACCTCCGCCGTAAGGACATCCCGCTCAGCGACCAAAATACGATTGGCGCGCTGGGCTTGCCCCAAGCACTGACGTACCTGGTCCAGTTCTTCAGTCAGCAGATCAACGAGATTGCGGCAGTACGTCAGCTCCGTGGGACGGAACAGGGACTGCTGCTGTTCGAAGCTGTCCTGCTCATCACCAAGCATGTCCATAGCGGCCCACCTGCTCAATCCCTGAAACCATGACCTTCTGGTACTCGACAGAACGATCCGGACAGCGGTGACAGGGACGAGGGATACGGGGAGAAATGGACATGGGATAGCCTCCTTTGCGTGTACTGTATAAATAGACAGTAATCAGGGAGGAACGATCCAGCAAGCTTGACAGCGACGGACGGCAGGGCGGCGTCCACAGGAAGTGGGTGTAAGAATCTTACACAGGCTCATGAGTGTGAGGCGGATACCGACAAGGCGTCACGGTAGCCGCCGGGATACCAGGCGGACGGCCAGGAGGCCCTCAGCTAGCTCGACGTCCAATGAGCACACACCCGGGCAGAAGCGTACTGACAGATAACGCCGTCATCGCCAAGACAATCACTGGATGCGACTCGAACGGTGCAAAGAGATCAGCCGGCAGGAGGCCCTGCTGCGCCGCATGGACCCACCGGGATCCTTCGCAAACGATGCCGAAGGCTGTGCCCACAAATGCAGCACCTACCGCCGTACGTGCACCACCGGATCGTATCGCCACCGAACTGTCCCTCAACACTGTCGAGGAAAGCATGGCATTCACGGCGAGTTGCCTATGGCGCAGTTCCTACCGGGTCAGGGCGCCCGATCAAATTTGCGTCCAAACGCAGCACCTTGAAACCTCCGCAGCATCGATCAGCGCCTGCTACCGGCAGCAAGCTGCCGGCCCCTTTCCAGTTTGCCAGCCGGACGGCCCGCGTTAGCCGGGCGTGCAGGTAATCAACGTCAGGTGGCGCCGTGCCTGCTGCCGGCTTTGCTGGGCCTGCTGCTGACAGGCCCACTCGTCCTGGATCTGCCGCGCGACCTCTTTCCGTACCGGCAGAGTTACCGGATAGGCCTCTTGGGTCGCCTCCGAGGAAACCGGCAAGCCATCCTGCTTCAGGTAGAGATAAGGCTGCTGCAGAAATTCGGATAGCGTGACGGGCGCCTGGCTGTCCTTGTACAGGTCAGCCCAGAGATCGAGATCGACCGCGTCGACGATGATGGGGTGGTCCATTTCAGGTGGGCGATGCATAGGGGGACGTTCTCCGCTGTTGATGCCCCTACGCTACCCCCGTTTCCGGAAACGCAAGGGGCGACCCCGGCATGCTCGACTGCGCCTTGCGCTGTTGCTGAACCAACAGCTTGCGAATCTTCGCGGCATACAGCATCTGGTCTCGAAGTACCGCGAGCTGCGGTTCATAGAGCTGGAAGAGCTCAACGAACCAGTGATCCATACCGCGGGTGACAGGCCCTGGCGCATACACCGAGCCCTGACCTTTGGCTATCGGTAGGCGACCTTGCTTTTTGCTATCACCAGGTCCGTCGTAGAAGTAGACCTTGCACCAGACGATCGATATCGCTCCCTTGCCGTTATCCCGTACGTCGATGAGGCGATAGATGATCTTGCCCCCCGAGCGCTGCTTGGCGGCAGCGAAGTATTCATCGCGCAGCCGAAGCGCTTCAGCTTTCACGGTCTGACGGATGTCTTCCATAGCCCCGATCGCCTGCTGGAAATTGTCGTGAATCCGCTGCCCATCAGGTCGGGGGGTAGCTAAGTCGTACATTGTTATCACCTATCTACTAGCAATAATGCCGTTGAGATTGTCATTAGTCCTGCAGCCCCTTTTCCAAGACGACTAGCAGTCCATTTTTAGCCGCTGACCACAAACCCGTTTAGATTGTCATTACTAATAATCGGATAGGCCGAGCAACAGCTGTCTGTATCTCGGATCACAACCTAAACGTCCGTATGGTCAATATCTATTGTGTTCTCGGCGCCATTCGCAAGCCGCTGCTGGAGGTTCCAGCCCTCCTTTTCAGGGCCCCAGCACAATCTTGCGCGTGCTCTTCCAGTTCCTTGCTATACCAACAAACCCGTTTAGATTGTCAGTAGTACTAAGAAATTGATCATTGCCATGCCTGCTTTTTTCCTTACCAACAAACCCGTTTAGATTGTCATTAACTATAAGAAAACGCCTGGTGCAGGCGCGTTTCAGCCAAAATTTCAGCAAAACGCCTTTATTGGCATTAGGTTGCTGGCGTTGCAATAAACCCGTTTAGATTGTCATTAGTAATAGGCTTTTTTGATTGCCCGGGAGGGCCTGTTTTCTGGCTTCAGCCACCTCGCTAACCTCCATTTCAAGCGTTCTAGCACAATCTTGCGAATGATCTTCTAGTTTCTTGCCATACCAACAAACCCGTTTAGATTGTCAATAGTACTAAGAGATGTACCATTGCCATGCCTGCTTTTTTGCCTCACCAACAAACCCGTTTAGATTGTCATTAACTATAAGAAAACGACTTGTGTAAGCGCGTTTCAGCCATAATTTCAGCAAAACGCCTTTATTTGCATTACGGGAAGGGCGTTTCAACAAACCCGTTTAGATGGTGATTAGTAATGGGCTTTTTGAGTCGCCCCTGGGAGCGACAGGCGCTGGCCACAGCCGCCCCGCCGATTACTGATTAAGCCAGTGCATTCGAGGTCATAGCGCGCAATCCCACCCTGCTGAAGGGGGGAATCTGAGGCTGTTCGAGTGGCCGGCGGTGGCACGCTGTATCTGAGGCGTCCTGGAGGACGCCTCGGGTGATGTGCGCCAGCTTGTTCCGCGCTGCTAGGCGTCCTGGAGGACGCCTAGCCTCAGCTGTGGCGGTTGAGGTAAAGACCGAGGCGTCCCCAGGGACGCCTGACGATCAGATTTCTCAATCCACCGCACTGCTAGGCGTCCTGGAGGACGCCTAGCCTCAGCTATGGCGGTGAAGGTGAAGACCGAGGCGTCCCCAGGGACGCCTGAGGGTCAGGTGACATCGCTCCTGGATAACTCAGCACGGCTTAAGCGTTCTGCAGGACGCCTGAGCCGTGCTCTCATCAGCGACGCTATTCGAGAGACCTATGACCCGAAAGAATCACACCACGCCTGCCTTCGTAGTAGGCCTCGACATCGGCTACTCCAACGTCAAACGTGTTGACGGCTACGCTGACGCGGCAGACCCCACCCAATCCATTCGCCCCGCCCAAGCCGCGCCGCTCCACTCCCTGAACGGCAATGCGACGCTCAAGGAAGGTGAACACTACGTGCAGTTGGATGGTGAGCCCTGGGCAGCGTTTCTAAGTGCCGGCCGGGCCGGCGTAACGCGCGAGCTGCACGCCGACTACCCGGCTTCCAAGGCCTATCGTGCGCTCTTCAATGCATCGATCAGTGAGGCATGTGGCGAGGGGCGCAACGAGATCGATCACCTCATCACGGGCTTACCTGTCAGCCAGATGCGCCAGCCCCAGCTCGTCGAGCGGCTCACGGCGCAGCTGACCGGTACCCACCAGGTCGCCCCCCAGCGCGAAATCCAGGTTCACAAGGTATCGGTACTGCCTCAGCCGGTCGGAACGCTGAACTACATCTACAGCACCTACGAGGCCACTGACGACTTGGATGAGGGCGTCATCCTGGTCCTTGATCCGGGCTTCTTTTCGGTCGACTGGGTGGTGTTCCGTCGCGGGGATATCGTTCGGGACTCCAGTGACTCCTCGATGGAGGCCATGAGCGCGCTCCTCGAAGCGATCAACCAGGCTATCGCCCGTGAATTTGGCGGCCCTGGACCTGGCCGAGACAAGATCGAAATTGCGCTGCAGCGTGGCAAGCCCTACATCCAGCTGTACGGCAGCAAGGTGGAACTCAAACCCTTCGTCGACCAGGCTGTTGCGACCGTTGTCCCCAAGGCCCTGAGCAACATGAAGCAGCAGATGCGCTTCCTCGATGGCGAGGCGATCGACTTCGTACTCATGGGGGGCGGTGGCGGCGGCTTCTACCAAGCAGCTGCAGAGGAGATCTTTCCCCTCTCCAAGGTGATCACTGCCGACCGACCCATTATCTCGAATGCGTTTGGCTACTGGCTGCAGCATCAATAAGGAAGAGGCTATGAGCGATCACGATGACGAGCTTAAGCTTCGCTTGAACGTCAAGTTCAAAACCGGGACGGCGCCTGCGTTGCTGGCGGAGCTCACAGCCCTACCCGAGCGTCGACGTGTAAAGCGGCTGCTGGACTTGGCACAGATCGGGTTGCTGTACGAGCAAGCGGCTGGACGTCCGCCCGCCTCGAACTCGGTCCCGCAGCCGGCCGGAAAATTGCTCGAAGACCATGAGCCAGAGTTTTCGAACGATCGCCCGATCAATAGCGCCCCGGCATCAGGGGCGCCTATAGAGGCTGAGGTCCCGGCTCCTGTGGCCGGCATCCCAGTGTCGGAGGTGCTCAATAAGGCAGAAACGAAGGGCGAATCGAATAACTCCGTTCCGCTCGCTCGGAAAAGACCAGGTTTCAACACCGCGATGACGGGATAGCGAGCCTGGGCACAGGTGGCCCTGCGGACCGGGAAGGCGGGGGCGAAATCAGGTGCAGGAACTCAGGGTTACAGAGGGTCCATTCGAAACTTCGCTTTCACCCGCCCCAACAGCCGTGGCTGCAGCGGATCGGTAGGGTCTGAAGGACCAATATCCAGCTTAATAGCAGTGTGCATCTCTTGCGACGTCATGAGCATGAAGCCAGCGTTGGTCAGAGAAACGTTGCGAATTAGCGCTGAACCGTGGTGCACCACAATGAATAGGCCCTCGCTCGGCTTACGGTCGGCCACGTCGATCAAGATGGTCATGCCACGCTCCACAAAGGGGGCCATGACGTCGTTTTCGACCTGGGCCGCCCGGGTGTGCTGGGCGGATAGCCCGTACTGCTGGATATACGGCAGGGGCAACGTGAGGCTGGTGAGGTGGGAGCTGATGGGGCGACTGATCTCATCCGCAGGGAAAAAACCCTGCTCCTGCGCCAGTTCGTGAAGGCTACGGACAATGAGCGAGACAGGAGACCCATCATGGTGGTCCGCAGGCCCGTAGCCCGTAGCGAGGTACTCGACCGTGGTTTCGAGCACCGTAGCCATGGCCACGAGCCGATCCCGGTTGGGAGTCGTCTTCTTGTACAGCATGTTTTTGATGGTGGATTCAGCCTCGCCCAGTAAGGCCGCGAGCTTAGGAACATTTATTCCGCGGTCCTTGCGCAACGCTTCGACCCGCCGTACGAACGCTTCGTGCGAAATAGCATCGGGGGTGTAATGCATAGTGGTTCATTCCTACTGATGGAGGTTCCCGGTTTATTGTCGTCTTGATCGGAAAGGATGGATTGGATGGCGTAAGTATCAACCATTTACGACCATTTTATTTACACCATTCCTTATGATGGCGTGGTGCCAAATCTGACCCTTAAACCGGTCATCAATGCGTCAATTTTATGTATTTGGAGTTCATCTCCCCGGCCTGACTGTCAACTATCAGGCGCCACAATTCGCTTATTGCGCTAGATGATCTGTGATGAGATTAACAGTTCCTTAACACTGTATACCGCCTGTCGCCGTTTGCGTACCGGTCATTCTCGCGGGCCGCCATCTGTCAAATGTGTCGTTGAAGAAATGTGAACCACAGCCGAAAATAGTGACCATCATTTAGGGTCAAAGTACGTCGGGTGGTTAGGTTCATGAGGCACTGGGTCGCGGTAAGGAAGATGGGTGCTGCTCTGCTCCTCGCGTTGCCGATGAAAGCGGCATTTGCGCTGGATCTGGACGGAACCGTTTGGGATCGCCCGGCTATTGGGCAATGCCGTCCTGCGCCGGAACTGCTCTATGCCATGGCTCTGGTCGAATCGAAGCAGTATGCCGGTCGGATGGTTGCCCCTAACCCCTACGCACTCAACATCGATGGAAAAGGCTTTCATCCGTCTAGCCGCGCTGAGGCCGAGCATCTTCTGACGGAGGCTCTTTCCAGGACAAAGATGATTGCAGTCGGCGCCATGCAGGTGAGCGTGCGTTGGAATGGGCATCGTGTGTCCGATCCTTCCGAGCTCCTGGATCTGCATACCAATGTCCGAGTAGCCGTCTCGACGTTCTGCGAATTCCTCAAGCAGCAGGGGGGCGATATCGCGCTCGCCATTGGTCGCTATCACACCCCAAATCCCGCGTTAGCAAGCGTTGCCCGAGCCTATGGCGAAGATGTGCTGCGCGTCTGGCGCCGGCTAATCCTTCTCAAGAAAAGCAATGGAGACGCGTGATGAACAGCGGGACCGACGAAACCTTGCTGGAGATGGCGCGTGAATGGGCCAGGGAGCAAGACCCTGCTTTTCACCGCTTCTTCGATATCAGCACCGAAGACACCGCCTGGCTTAAAGCAGCTACCGACCGCGACATTCGCAGGCTCAGCCAGCTGCCCGCTTCCGCCTTTCGAGTCGTTCTACTTCATCGTGAGGACGGTAACGCGGAGCGGCACCTTCTAAATACGAAGAGCGTTGTCCAGGTCGTAGGGGTGCTCGGTGAGATTCGCGAGGGCCTGTCGGACCGCAAGATGGAAACGCAAATCTACTGGAACCTGAAGGATAGCGACGCGGATTGGCTGCTCACCGCCTCTCCGACGCAGCGTCGCCAGATCGCAGCGCTGGGGCGCATTCAGTTCGTCGTACGCGACGGCCATTTGCGGCAGCGCGTGGAGCCCTATCCAGAGCCTGTCCTTCACCGATTCATGCGTCTCCTGCACGCCTGACCTCGACTCTACAAACTACAGAGATGTCACGAAATGGATAACGCCGCTCTAATCGACATGATGGTCAAAGCCGGCTTCCGTTGCACCATCATCACCCTGCACACCGAGCTGACTGCCAAGCAGGTGACGAGCGCCCGTAAGCGGCTGAACGTGGTGAGCAGGGGCGGTTCGGGCCCGCTGCCACTGGGGTCGCGCATACTGGCCAGCAAGGCTCGCGTGATCGAGGCAGCTCTTTTCATGGGTGCTTATCTCCGCGGGGCGCGTAAGCCACTCTTGGGTGTCGACGTCGAAGCCGTGATCGCTGCGCACCAGTCGTATTTGGGCTATCGAGAGGCGCTGAACTTCACGCCGACCGAGTGCCTCTCCATCGACGAAGCATGGGTCGTGGCACGTGAATACCGCTCCAAAGACCTGGTGATGCGTGCTTGCCGGTGCTGCCAGCTCACCTATGTCGCCCTAACCAGCACCAACAAGTCTACCTGCCCGTATTGCTCGCAATCCGTAGTAAAAGATCGATTCCATTGCGATGTGAATGACGCTGCGATGTCCGATCGTCCGGCCGAAGAACTCCTGGCGCTTGCCCTGAACATCCAGCAGCTGACCAACTGGGGTTACAGCTCACACGAGATCATGAAGCAGCTTGGGCTGAATCAGCCGGAATACCTTACGGCGTTAGAGCTTCTGGACTACAAGGACGTCGAGCGCCGCGAGATTGTCGCGCTTTACCCGGCCGGCGATCAGCTCGTTCGCGCTCTGGTCTCTCAGGAATCCATGCCCCTGCTTCGATCGGCGTAACGATTACGCTTGCTACACCTCCATCAACGGGCGGGGATAGCAAGGCCAGCCGTCTGGTGGCTGGTTTTCTCATCGAACTCCAATGAGTATCCTCGGGGCGCCCTGCGCTGGCGCGTACCATCGAGGGTCTATGGCCTAGGCGTCCTGGGGGCGTCCTACGCTAGCCGGCATCATTGAGGGTCTATGTCCGAGGCGTCCTGGGGGCGTCCTACGCTAGCTGGCATCACCAAGGGTCTATGGCCGAGGCGTCCTGGAGGCGTCCTAGCTTCCATGCTTCGGGAGCGCTTCGCCCTCACAGATAACGCTAGGCGTCCTGCAGGCGTCCTGGCGCAACGGCCTCCGAGCCCGACAGCTCCGGCATCGCCAAGAATGTCTCCCAGTCGCTCATCAGTGCGCGCCGCTTTTCGAGTAGGGGGCCTCGGTTGTAGGCAGCCTCAGTCTTGGAGCCAATCCTGTGGGCCAGCGCCTTCTCGCAGATTTCCCTCGGGTGTGAGGTGGTCTCCGCTGCCCAGGTACGAAACGTCGAGCGGAAGCCGTGCGGGACCGCTCCCTCAAGCTTGATCTTCCGCAGCGCCCGGCCTATCGCGTTGCCCGGCAGTGGTTTCTTACCGCGGGCGTTGGGGAACACCCAGGTATCGTGCTGACCCTTCTGCTGCTCTAGCACCTCCAGCATCCGGTTCGTCAGGGGCACGATATGCTCCTTGTCTCGCTTCATGCGTTCCGCCGGGATGGTCCAGCGTCTTGCGTCGAAGTCGAACTCCGCCCACCGTGCCTCGCGAACCTCGGCATTGCGCAGTGATGTGAGGATCAGCAGCTCCGCCGCACGGGCGGCTGGACCGTCCAGGGAATCCAGGCGATGCAGCACGGATGGACAGCTCTCCGCCGGCGCCGCTGGATGGTGCGTGACATTGCGATCGTGGCGGGGCAGCAGCTTGTCGAGGTGGCCACGCCACCGAGCCGGATTGGCACCTTCGCGAAAACCCAGTGCCTGGGCGGCATCGAGCACCGACTCAATGCGGTTGCGGATGCGCGCGGCGGTGACCTCGATCTTGTCCCAGATCGGGCGGAGCACCTGCAGCACCAGGTCGGTATCGATCTCGGCGACCGGCCGGCGACTAAGAACCGGGAAGACATAGCGCTCCATGGAGCTAACCCATTGACGGTGATGGTCGTGGCTCCACGACGAGCCGTGTGTGGCTATGTACTGCCTGGCCAGGGTCTCGAAGAGGTCGGGTCCGGCGGCCGGCGATTGAGCCGCAGGCGATCGCCGGCCCGGTAACTCAGGCGCGCCCTCTGCGATCTTCAGCCGGCGCCGGTCCGCTTCAAGCCGGGCCTGCTTCAACGACACCGCCGGATAGCCACCCAGCCCCACGTCATACCGCTGACCTTGGAAGGAAAACCTGAAGATCCAGCGTTTGGCCCCGGTCTTGGCCACACGCAGGATGAGGCCGCGGCCGTCCTGATAGACGCCTGGTTCGGATAGCTCTTTCACCTGCTTCGGTAGCAACTGGCCCACGGTAACCCCCATATCGACCGCCGAAGGCTATCACCCAATCTTGTGTATGCAACTACCCAAACCCTTGAAAATCACGTCATGCAGTACGGGGATATTACATCCCCGTACTAGGTCTACGGAAGCCGCGTCATAGCTGAGATGTGTCTTGTTTATATTGGTCAGAGCCCACAATGAGCCCCACACGGCTGAGGCGGCCGCGATTCCAGGTTCAGCTTCTGACCAGTGTTGATCCGCGCATCTCTCACGGGCTACCGACGCTCAAAAGCGACAAACCCTCGCAGACGTTAGCTAACGTTAGGAACTAACCAGATATACCTAACCTAATTGTTTGTTAGCTGTGTTTGGCTTTACTATGCTGTTTTCCATTACCCGGAGGCGGCCATGGCTGAACGCAAATTTACAGACGCAGAGGTCATCGCCGCCGGCGAGCAGCTGCTGGCAGGTGGGCGCAAGGTCAATGGCTGGGCGCTACGGACTACCCTCGGCGGAGGCCGCCCCGAAACGCTCCTCAGCGTCTGGCAGCGACACCACACTGGGGTACCGGGTGGGGCCATTCCGACCAGGCCGCTGCCGGAGGAAGCCACGGCGATTATCGAAACCGCAGTCGCCAAGCAGACCAAGGCAATGCAGGACGCTCTGGCCGGTGCCCTTGACTTGGTAGCGGCTGCGGCGCGCAAAGAGGTTGTGCTGGAGCTCGAGCAGGCGCGGCAGGAGATCGCCCGCCTGGAGGCTGAGCAAGACGATGCCAGCGGCGTGCTGGAAGGCCTCGAGGCCGATCAGGAGCGCAGTCAGCAGCAGATAGACGGGTTGGCCAACGAGCTTCAGCTGAAGGACAGCCAGCTCAGTGCTATGGCCGAGGAGAACGCCAGTCTCGCCGAGCGGCTTGCCGAGGCAGAAGGGCAGGCGCAAC
>CAUQPA010000033.1:0-15696 GCA_963519325.1 uncultured Pseudomonas sp.
CCCTGGTGGTGGTCGGCCTGCTCCAGGTAGTGCTCAATCGCTGGCGGGAAACGCTGGCCCTGCTGCCCTTCTACCTGGGGCTGCTGGTGGTCTACAACCTGGTCATCAATGGTCCGGCCAGCCATGAGCTGAGCCAGACGCTGTTCATCTTCACCTGGCCACTGATGCTGGTGTTCGCCAACACCTGCATGAAGAGCCCGCTGTTACCGGCCCTGCTGTTCAATGGCTTCGCCCTCTCGGTGATCGGCTATGCGGTGCACCGGGCACCGGTGTCGCCCATCGTCGGTGGGCTGATGATAACCAACGCCGTGGTGATGGCGTTCTTTTCGCTGCTGGCCAGCTACTGGCTGAATGTCGAGGGCCGCCGTTCCTACCTGTACAAGCTGCGCGAAGAGGTCCGCCTGGCCTCCCTGAATTCGGCCAACCAGGACCTGCAGATCCTCTCGGAAACCGACTCCCTCACCGGCCTGGCCAACCGCCGGCAGCTGCGCCCCTTGCTGGAAGACTTCTGGCAACGGCGCCTGGCGGGCGAGCAAGGCGCCGTCCTGCTGATCGATGTGGATCATTTCAAGCGCTACAACGACCACTATGGCCACCTCGCCGGTGACGAGTGCCTGCGTACCGTGGCCAAGACCCTGGCCGTCGGCCTCGGCGCCGGTGATTTGGTCGGCCGCTACGGTGGCGAAGAGTTCGTCGTGGTCCTCGAACGAGTCGCCCCGGCCGAGGCCCTCACCGTGGCCGAGACCATCCTGCAGCGCGTTCGCGCCCTGCAGATCCCCCACCAGGGCCGGCAGGACGACAAGACCTACCTCACCGTCAGCATAGGCATCGCCCGCAGCGGCATCGCCGGCCTCAGCAGCGCCGACGACCTGCTGGACTGCGCGGATCGTGCCCTCTACCGCGCCAAGCGCGATGGCCGGGACCGGGTCTTCGAAGGCGGCACCGATGCCGTGCTGGGCGCGCCCCTCGAACATGCGGACCTGCTCACGCCGGACGACATCCGCAAAGGCCTGGCCAATGGCGAATTCCTGCTCCACTACCAGCCCATCTACCGCGTCCAGCCACAACAGGTGGTCGGCTACGAAGCCCTGCTGCGCTGGCAGCATCCCACCCTGGGAATGGTCTCGCCGGACCTCTTCATCCCCCTGGCCGAGCAGGGTAATTTCATCATCGCCCTGGGCGAATGGGTGGTGAAGGAGGCCTGCCTGGCGGCCAGCCAGTGGCCGGCCCACCTGAGCGTCTCCATCAACCTGTCGCCGCTGCAGTTCGCCGACCCCATGCTGCCCGAACGGGTGGCGGCCGCCCTCCGGCTCTCCCGGCTGGCGGCCAACCGGCTGGTGCTGGAAATCACCGAAGGGGTGGAGCTGGTCATAGACACCAAGACCCGGCAGTCCTTCGCCCTGCTCCAGATGCTCGGCATCCGCATGGCCCTGGATGACTTCGGCAGCGGCTTCGCCGGCCTCGGCCCGATCCTGGAACTGCCGTTCCAGCTGATCAAGCTCGACCGGCGGATCCTGGCGATCGCGGATGAAGAGCAGCGCGGACAGGTCCTGACCTCGCTGCTGCTGCTCGGCAAGGCCATGAAGCTGGACGTGCTGTGCGAAGGCGTGGAAACCCCGGAGCAACTGGCCCTGCTGCACCAGCTGGGGGTGCGGCTGGCCCAGGGCTATCTGCTGGGCAAACCCGCGGCCGATCCGGCGTCAGAGGACCTGGTGCCCGCGACCAGCGCGCCCTAGCCCCGGGCGCCCTGCCACGGGTAAGCCGCCAGGCGTCAGGCCACGAGGCAGCGCCGGCCATGACCTCGGGCGCACGCCCTCGGGCGGCACTTCCACGACCGAAAATTTCCGCAAAAAGGCTCTAGAACAGGCTAAAGAGCCGGTAACGGCAGCCGACAACCTGGCGCTTACTGCGATCATTGTCTATCTGAAGAGCCACCCGCTCTGGAGCTTACGCATGTCGATCTTTCAACACGCCACCCTGGTGCGAGGCCTCACGCTGACCGCCACTGCCCTGGAGCAGCCGGCCACCGCCGGCCAGCTCGACGCCCTCGCCGGCCCCGCCGTCCTGCAAAGGGTCGCCGGTGGCGTGCGCCAGCTGCTGAGCAAGCAAGACACCCTGGAAGCCCAGCTGCATGAAATGCAGGCAGAGATCGAACAGCTGACCGTGCGCCTGGCGGAGCGCGAAGGCGAGGTCCAGCGCCTCGCCACGCGCTTCGACCTGGTCAACCGCGCCACCAGCGAGGGCCTCTGGGACATGGAGGTGATCGCCGGGGACCCGGTCAATCCGCGCAATGCCTTCTGGTGGTCGGATCAGTTCCGCGCCCTGCTGGGCTTTCGCAACGAGCAGGACTTCCCCAACGAACTCGGCAGCTGGGCGAATCGTCTGCACCCCGAGGACAGCAAGCGCACCCTGGATGCCTTCGCCCGCCACCTGAACGATCGCAGTGGCCACACCCCTTACGACATCGAGTACCGGCTGGCCACCAAGAACGGCGAGTACCGCTGGTTCCGGGCCAGCGGTGAGACTCTGCGCGACGGTCAGGGCACCCCGCTGCGGGTCGCCGGCTCGCTGCGCGACATCCATGACCAGCGGCTGCGCGAAGCCGAACTGGAGGTGACCCTGACTCGCTTCGAGCTGGCGCGGGAAATGCTCAACGACGGCCTCTGGGACATGGAAGTGATCGCCGGTGATCCGGTCAATCCACAGAACCCCTTCTGGTGGTCGCCGCAATTTCGTCGCCTGCTGGGCTTCGAGACCGTCGAGGAATTTCCGGACGTCCTGGACAGCTGGGCGTCGCGCCTGCACCCCGAAGACAAGCAGCGCAGCATCGACGCCTTCGGCGCGCACCTGAACGACCGCAGCGGCCAGACCGGCTTCGACATCACCTACCGCCTGAAACTGAAGAACGGCACCTATCGCTGGTTCAGGGCCCGCGGCCAGACCCGCCGCGCCAGCGACGGCACGCCGCTGCGCGTGGTCGGCGCCCTGACCGACATCCACGCCGGCCATGAGCAGAACGAGCTGCGCCAGGCCCAGGAAGCCCAGCATCAGGCGATGGAGAGCAACCTGCGCAACGTCACGGAGATCGTCAGCTCCATCCAGGGCATCGCGGCCCAGACCAACCTGCTGGCACTTAACGCCGCGATCGAGGCGGCCCGTGCCGGCGAAGCCGGTCGTGGCTTCGCCGTGGTGGCCGATGAAGTTCGGAAACTGGCGACCAGGACCTCCGAGGCTACCCAGCGCGCCGCTGACATGATCCGCCAATGACGGCGAGCTACCCCTGAGGCTTGGGGCCGATACCTCCGGGTGTCGGCCTTCGCCTGCGGCGCCGAGCATCACGCCTGGCCTAGGCGGCTCGCACCCTGGCGTCCCCAGGTTCCGGCAGGCCACCCGCTTCGGCCCTTGGCCAGGGCCGCGAGTCGAACGGGGCAACCCTTGCCAGGTGCTGTACAAAACAGTCGCCTCGCCAAGGTCAGGCGAAGCCTGGGCGGCCCCACGAAAAAAGCTGACGAAGCGGATCGGACTCGCGCTCGACGGGATCTCGCACGACCGGGCTCGCGCACGAGTCTACGAAGGATGCAGGCGCATTGCGCTGGGGCCGCCCAGGTCGGGTTGGCGATCCAGGCCTTTTCAACGAAACAGCCCCGAGCACAGGCCTTTTTCGTGTAGAACCTAGGGGGTGACGTCTCCCAGGTTTGGACCCGGCCACCATGCACCTGAACCCTGTGCTCACCCCCACCGCTGCGAGCGATGCCGACCTGTTGGTGAGCATCCGCATCGCCGCGATGCGCGAGAGTCTGGAGCGCCTCGGGCGCTTCGATCCCCAGCGCGCGCGGGAGCGCTTCCTCGCCACCTTCGATCCGGCCCTGTGCCATTTCATCGAGGCCGAGGGCGTGCGTGTGGGCTTTTGCGTCGTCCGCCCCCTGGCTGACGCCTGGCACCTGGATCACCTGTACCTCCTGCCCGAGCATCAGGGCAGAGGCCTGGGCGGCGCGCTGCTCAGGCAGATCCTCGCCGACGTCGACGCACTCGGCCTGCCGATCCGCCTGGGCGCCCTGCGGGGCAGCAGGGCCAATGCCTTCTATCGGCGCCACGGCTTCGAACAGGTGGGCGAGGCAGAATGGGATATCTACTACCTGAGGCCCCCCTGCGCCCACGCTGATTCTCGCGATGACCCCCGAAATGTGAACTGAGGATAGAACCGACCAGCAAGGCCAAGGCTGCGCTTGAACCCCGCCAGGTCCGGTCGGTCAATCCTCCTGAGTGCTCCACACTCATCTCCTCCAGGTTGGCGAATCTGTAGGCTTCGAACTGAGTTGTCCCCCGCCCAGGCGGGGGATTTTTTTGCCTGCTCGCCAAGCGCTCTCGCGTCGATCCCCGCCCCATCCGAATCGGGCCAGGCCGTAACCGGATCGAGACCGCAGCGACACCCGGCGGCCGCGGCGACTGGCCCGAATCCTTCCGCCGCCCCAGGGGCGCACTCTCCTCCCCAGGCGACCCCGCTACCTGGGTGCCGAACACAACCCCAGCGGCCAGGGTCCAACGAATGCCCGCCGGCGCGGCGCTGACATCCACGCCGGTCAATCGCCTGGAAAGGCCTGCCAGTCCGGCAATCTCCCAACGCCTTCCGGGCGAAGGGCGCCCTGATCGACGCTCTGGAGATCGAGCTGTCCTCGAGAGCCACGGCTGCGCCCACCGTTGCCAAGGCGTCCTCCGGCAGGGCGCCAAGGATGAGGCTGGGCGACAGCTGCAGGTCAGGCACTGACCAGCAGAGGGTCGGCTCCCTCCTCTTTCAAACGAGATACCAGAGAGTCACGGTGGCGGTTTCCCTGGATCGTGGCGACCCGCCTGTCCTTTCACCTGCCTCTCCGATCCGACGATCGAGTAAAGAGCAATGGGCAGACAGGCCACGCGGAAGTGTTTGGTCTTTAGCCAAACTTTTCAGAGAGATTACTCTTAACTGATATCTGACAAGTTGCCGAATCAAAACCCCATGAAGAGTAAGAAATATTTACTTACCTTTATTAAGCAACGTATTGAAACACTTGCCCGATACTTTATGTGAATTAATCCACACAAATCGAAAGGACTCGTCATGACCTTCCATAAGCACATGCGCCGAGAGATGCAATGGCCGCTGCTGTTGATACTCCTAGCAGGGCTTGTATCCCTGGCCGTTACCTGGAGGCTTAATCCGCTAGGCCCGCGGCCTCTGACGAACCAGGATTATCTATTGGTCTCTTTATGCCTGGCAACTTCAGCGACAATCGTTTTTACCAGGAACATATTTGTCTGGCGAGCAAGTGGACCACTCCAAATCGTGTTACTCACCCTACTTTTCGAGCGGGAGATTGCTTATCTCGGCGAGCACATGCATATGTGGGGAATGGTGGCGACGACACTCATTGCCTTGGGCATGTCCATATTCTTCGTCAGCACTAGAGACTATCTCGTTGCGCTGATCGCGGTATGGGCAATCATGTGGCAGGTAAATAGTGATGACGCCGATCCGCTGCTCAAAAACCACTTCTATCTGCACGTGGCCGCCACCACCGTCCTAGGAACTTGTCTGAATGCAACCTATGTAAAAACAATGAATAGGCTTTACGAACTGATGAAGAACTACAGGAACCTGTCGCAGATAGACTTCCTGACCAAGGCGCCGAATCGACGCTCCCTGATGGACGCCATCCACACCGCGGTGGAGACGTGCATCGACACCAGGTCCGAAAACGCCTGGTTCCTGATGCTGGATATCGATTACTTCAAGAAGATCAACGACAAGCTGGGCCATGCACGGGGCGATGACGTCCTGATCCACCTGTCGCAGCTGATCCGGCAGGATTCCATCAAGCACCATTTCGGCCGGCTGGGCGGGGAAGAATTCGGCATTCTCTACCAGGACTGCAGCGAAGAAGACGTGCGAAAAAGCGTGGCAGCCCTACTGACCTCCGCTCAGCTGTATCCACCCTGCCCCTATAGCTTCAGCGCCGGCCTGACGCAGATACGGGTGACCAGCGACCTGTCCACCATCCTCTCCCAGGCGGACCAGGAACTGTACAACGCCAAACGCGAGGGCCGAAGCCGCGCCTATTATCTGGGCAGACCCTTCTACGTCACCTCGGCAACCGCAGTGCCGGGGACTGACGACCTCCTGATCGGCGCCCTGGGTCCGGCAACCTGAAGCCCGCGAAAGCCGCTGCACAAAGCGGTATTCCAACCCTCGGCAAAGGCACCTTGGCCCGAGGCCACCCACCCGAGCTCGCTACACCTCACTCCTAGCTCCTCCGACGCCCCATCAGGGCGACGCTACTGCGCTGGATACTGGCTTGCTGGCTCTGCGTGAAGCACTAGCGCGAAAGGGCGCGCAGGACGGCTTGCGCCGACGGGCGTCACCCAAGGGTCTTCGAGAGCGCAGCGTAACGTCCGGAATTGACGCGACCGACTGCCCAGCGAAAGGTGCTGAAGGTTCTACCTGGGCGGGCCTCCCGCCGTCCGTTCACCGCCTGGGAACGCATCGCGCGGCCTGCCTATTGCCTGGGACTCGTTTTTACCTATACTTGTATATACATGACCTATCATTAGCTCAACCGCCCGCAGGACCCGCCATGACCGACTCCACCCGCCATCGCTCCGTGACCATCCGCGCTCCCCGGGGCACCCAGCTCAACACCCGCAGCTGGTTCACCGAAGCGCCCCTGCGCATGTTGATGAACAACCTCGATCCCGAGGTTGCCGAGAATCCCGAGGCGCTGGTCGTCTATGGCGGTATCGGCCGGGCCGCGCGCAACTGGGAGTGCTACGACGCCATCGTCGCCAGCCTCAAGACGCTGGGTGACGACGAGACGCTGCTGGTGCAATCGGGCAAGCCGGTCGGGGTGTTCAAGACCCACAGCAAAGGCCTGGCCATGTATGGCCAGATGACCGCCGGCAGCTGGATCTACATCGGCAGCCAGGGCATCGTCCAGGGCACCTATGAGACCTTCGTCGAGGCCGGGCGCCAGCACTATGAGGGCAATCTGCAAGGACGTTGGGTGCTGACCGCCGGCCTGGGCGGCATGGGCGGTGCCCAGCCCCTGGCCGCGACCCTGGCCGGCGCCTGCTCGCTGAACATCGAATGCCAGCAGAGCCGGATCGATTTCCGTCTCAAGACCCGCTACGTCGACGAGCAGGCCAAGGATCTGGACGATGCCCTGGCCCGCCTCGACCGCTACACCCGCGAAGGCCGCGCCATCTCCATCGCCCTGCAGGGCAACGCCGCCGAGATCCTGCCCGAGCTAGTGCGGCGCGGCGTGCGTCCGGACATGGTCACCGACCAGACCAGCGCCCATGACCCGCTCAATGGCTATCTGCCGGCCGGCTGGACCTGGGAGGAATATCGCGCGCGCGCCCTCAGCGAACCGGCGGCGGTGGTCAAGGCGGCCAAGGCTTCCATGGCCCAACACGTGCGCGCCATGCTCGACTTCCAGCGCCAGGGCGTACCCACCTTCGACTACGGCAACAACATTCGCCAGATGGCCAAGGAAGTCGGGGTGGACGACGCCTTCGCCTTCCCCGGTTTCGTCCCGGCCTATATCCGCCCGCTGTTCTGCCGGGGCATCGGGCCATTCCGCTGGGCGGCGCTGTCCGGTGACGCCGAGGACATCTATCGCACCGACGCCAAGGTCAAGGAACTCATCCCCGATGACGCCCACCTGCACAACTGGCTGGACATGGCGCGCGAGCGCATCGCCTTCCAGGGGTTGCCGGCGCGCATCTGCTGGGTCGGCCTGGGCCAGCGCGCGCGGCTCGGCCTGGCCTTCAACGAGATGGTCCGCTCCGGCGAACTCAAGGCCCCCATCGTCATCGGCCGCGACCATCTGGATTCGGGCTCGGTGGCCAGCCCCAATCGCGAGACCGAGGCCATGCGCGATGGCTCCGACGCCGTCTCCGACTGGCCGCTGCTCAACGCCCTGCTGAACACCGCCAGCGGCGCCACCTGGGTGTCGCTGCATCATGGCGGTGGCGTGGGCATGGGCTTCTCGCAGCACTCGGGCATGGTCATCGTCTGCGATGGCTCCGATGAAGCGGCCGAACGCATCGCCCGGGTACTGACCAACGACCCGGCCACCGGGGTGATGCGTCACGCCGATGCGGGCTACGAGATCGCCATCGAGTGCGCGCACGAGCAGGGCTTGAACCTGCCGATGATCACCAAGCCTCAGGCGTAATAGGTGGCGCGGTGGCGGCCCTGCTGCCGCCGCCAGCGCCTTTCCGGGTCCCGGCCTCCCCGGCTGCCTGCGATGGGCACCGGTGGCGGCTCACCATCGCGCAGGTCCTGTATGTCCGAGTCCGCTTCCGCGCCGTCGCTGATCGAACGGCGCTCCATCGACTACATCCCAACCCACGAACGCCATGGCCGGCTGTACAGCCAGTTCACCCTCTGGCTGGGGGCCAATCTGCAGATCACCGCCATCGTCACCGGCGCCCTCGCCGTGGTGCTGGGCGGCGATGTCTTCTGGTCGCTCTGGGGGCTGTTGCTCGGCCAGGTGCTCGGCGGCACGGTGATGGCCCTGCACGCCGCCCAGGGCCCGCGCCTGGGGCTGCCGCAGATGATCTCCAGTCGCGTCCAGTTCGGCGTCCAGGGCGCGGCCGTGCCCCTGGTGCTGGTCTGCCTGATGTACCTGGGCTTCACCGCCACCGGCACGGTGCTCTCGGGGCAGGCGCTCGGCCAGTTGTTCCAGGTCAGCGACAGCCTGGGCATCCTGATCTTCGCCGCGGTCATCGTGCTGGTGACGGTGCTGGGCTATCGAGCCATCCACCTGCTGGGGCGGCTGGCCAGCGTCCTGGGGGTGATCGCCTTCTGCTACCTGTTCAGCCGGGTGCTCAGCGTTGGCGACGTACCGACGCTGCTGCAGAATCGGCAGTTCAGCTGGAGCGGCTTCCTGCTCGCCGTGTCCCTGGCCGCCTCCTGGCAGATCGCCTATGGCCCCTATGTGGCCGACTACTCGCGCTACCTGCCCGCCCGCACCTCGCCGCTGAAGACCTTTCTCGCGGTGGGCGCCGGTTCGGTGCTGGGGGCCCAGACCGCCATGGTGCTCGGTGTCTTCGCCGCGGCCATGGCCAACGGCCGCTTCGCCGGCCATGAGGTCGCCTTCATCGTCGGCCTGGGTGGCAGCGGCGCCACGGCCGCGTTGCTCTATTTCAGCATCGCCTTCGGCAAGGTCACCATCTCCACCCTGAACTCCTATGGCAGCTTCATGTGCCTCGCCACCCTGATCAGCGGCTTCCGCGGCGAAGTCGAGATCAGCCCGCGGCAAAGGCTGCTGTTCGTCCTGGCCATCGTCGGGGCGGCCACCCTGATCGCCCTGCTCGGCCAAGGCGCCTTCCTGCTGGCGTTCAAGTCCTTCATCCTCTTCCTGTTGACCTTCTTCACGCCCTGGAGCGCGATCAACCTGGTCGACTACTACCTCATCACCCGGGAACGCTACGACCTGGCCGCGCTGGCCGACCCGAACGGCCGCTACGGGCGCTGGAACGGTACCGGGCTGACCGTCTATGTCATCGGCGTGCTGATCCAGCTGCCCTTCCTCTCGACCAAGCTCTACACCGGTCCGCTGGTCGCCCACCTGGGTGGGGTCGACATCTCCTGGGTCATCGGCCTGCTGGTACCGGCCCTGCTCTACTGGCTGCTGGCCCGCCGCCGCGCGACCGCCCCGGCCTATCCCCTGCGCGAGGACACCCCATGAAGCTCTGGTACAACTGCCATGCCGCCACCCTGGTCGATGGGGTCTATGGCGTCCTGGAAAATGCGGCCTTGCTGGTCGATGGCGAGCGTCTGCACTGGGTCGGTCCGCTGGCCGAACTGCCCTCGATCGCGATCAGCGAGCGGCATGACCTGCAGGGGGCCTGGGTCACGCCCGGCTTGATCGATTGCCATACCCACCTGGTCTTCGGCGGTGATCGCAGTAGCGAATTCGAGCAGCGCCTGCAGGGTGTCAGCTATGCCGAGATCGCCGCGGCCGGCGGCGGCATCGCCAGCAGCGTCCGCGCCACCCGCGCCGCCAGCGAGGACGATTTGCTGGCCAGCGCCCTGCGCCGCGCCCGCCCGCTGCTGGCCGAAGGCGTCACCGTGCTGGAAGTGAAATCCGGCTACGGCCTGGACCTGGCCAGCGAACGCAAGATGCTGCGGGTAGCGCGCCGACTGGGCGAGGAATTGCCGGTCACGGTCCGCACCACCTGCCTGGCCGCCCACGCCCTGCCCCCGGAATTCGCCGGCCGGGCCGATGACTACATCACTGCCATCTGCGACGACTGGCTCCCGCAACTGGCTGCCGAGGGTCTGGTCGATGCGGTGGATGCCTTCTGCGAGCACCTGGCCTTTTCCCCGGCCCAGGTCGAGCGCGTCTTCCAGACCGCCACCCGGCTCGGCCTGCCGGTCAAGTTGCACGCCGAACAGCTGTCGGTACAGCACGGTGCGGCGCTCGCGGCCCGCTATGGCGCATTGTCGGCCGACCACCTCGAGTACCTGGTCGAGGAAGACGTGGTGGCCATGGCCGCTGCCGGCACCGTGGCGGTCCTGCTACCCGGCGCCTTCCTCACCCTGCGCGAGACGCAACTGCCCCCGGTGGCTGCCCTGCGCACCCACGGCGTACCCATCGCCCTAGCCAGCGACGCCAATCCGGGCACCTCGCCGGTGCTGTCGTTGCGGCTGATGCTCAACCTGGGCTGCACCCTGTTCGGCCTCACCCCGGAAGAAGCCCTGGCCGGCGTCACTTTCAACGCTGCCCGGGCGCTCGGCCTCGCGGACCGCTACGGCAGCCTGGAAGCCGGCAAGTACGCCGACTTCATCGCCTGGGACATCACCCGTCCCGCCGAGCTGGCCTACTGGCTCGGCGGCCAGCTCGACACCCGCATCATCCGCCACGGCAAGGAGCTCACCCGTGTCTGACACCTTCAAGTTCACTCGCGGCCAGGTGCCGCTGCTGATCAGCATGCCGCATCCCGGCACCCGCCTCACCGCCGCGGTCGAGCAGGGCCTGATGCCCGCCGGCCACGCCCTCGCCGACACCGACTGGCACATCCCCCGGCTCTATGCCATGGCCGAGGAATTAGGCGCCAGCCGCCTGGAGGCGCTCTATTCACGCTACGTCATCGATCTGAACCGACCCGACGATGACGTGCCCCTCTACAGCAGCGCCACCACCGGGCTGTTTCCCGAGGTGCTCTTCGACGGCAGCCCGCTGTTCCGCGACGGCCAGGCGCCGGACGCCCAGGCACGCCAACAGGCGCTGCAGGAAATCTGGCGACCCTATCACCAGACCCTGGTGGCGGAGCTGCAGCGCCTGCGCGAGACCTTCGGCTATGCGCTGCTGTGGGATGCCCATTCCATCTGCTCGCGCATCCCGCGGTTGTTCGACGGCCAGTTGCCGGATCTCAACTTCGGCACCTTCGACGGGGCCAGCTGCGCTCCGGAACTGACCAGCCGGCTGCAGGCGGTCGCCAGTGGCCAGCAACGCCTGACCCACGTCTTCAATGGCCGCTTCAAGGGCGGCTTCATCACCCGCCACTATGGCGCCCCCGACCAGCACATCCATGCCGTGCAACTGGAACTGGCGCAATGCACCTACATGGACGAGGCGCCGCCCTTCGGCTATCGCGAAGATCGCGCCACCCCTACCCAGGACGTCCTGCGCCAGTTGCTCGAGGCGGCGCTCACCTGGGGACGCGAGCGCTACGGTCGTTAAACGGTGCGGTCCCCGACTCGCGTGGGGACCGCTCGCCGCTTCAGTCGAGCAGGGTTCGCAGTACCTGGGCGAATTCACGGGCACTAGCCGCCTCGTCCGGGTGCCGCCCCTCCTGTACGACCCAACGCC
The DNA here is from genome assembly GCA_963519325.1 of uncultured Pseudomonas sp. GTDB lineage: Bacteria > Pseudomonadota > Gammaproteobacteria > Pseudomonadales > Pseudomonadaceae > Chryseomonas. Next base: position 11,856 of record CAUQPA010000033.1, read on the forward strand.
CGCCCACCATCACGTCGCGCACCTGGCGATCACCACCGGCGAACAACCAACGATTGAGCACGGCCTCCGCCGGCGCGCTGGCCAGGTAGGGATCGGCGCCATCCAGAACCACCCAATCGGCACGCCGACCGGCCTCCAGCGCGCCAATCTGCTGGCCCAGGGCCGCGGCACCACCCTGTAGGGCCTGCTCGAACAGCTGGTGGCCGACATTGGGCTGGCGCGCGCCGACCAGGCGATTGCGCTGCTGATCGCGCAGGCGCTGGCCGTACTCCAGCCACCGCAGTTCCTCGACCGGGCTGACACTCACATGGCTGTCCGAGCCGATGCCGAAGCGCCCACCGGCGGCGAGGAAAGCCGTCGCCGGAAAAATCCCGTCACCCAGGTTGGCCTCGGTGGTCGGACAGAGGCCGGCGATGGCCCGACTCTGCGCCATCAGGGCGACTTCGTTGGGCAGGGCGTGGGTGGCATGGACCAGACACCAGCGCTCATCCACCGCCACTTGGTCGTACAGCCACTCGAGGGGCCGGCGCCCGCTCCAGGCCAGGCAGTCGTCCACTTCCTTCTGCTGCTCGGCGATATGGATGTGCACCGGCCAGCGGGCATCCGTCGCCGCCAATACCGTGGCGAGTTGTTCGCCGCTGACGGCGCGTAACGAGTGAAAGCACAGGCCCAGGCGCTGCCGGTCATCCAGCACCGCCGCCAGGCGGGGCAAGATTTCCAGGTAGCTGTCGGTGGTATGCAGGAAGCGCCGCTGACCCGCGGTCGGCGCCTGGGCACCGAAGCCGCTGTAGCTATAGAGCACCGGCAGCAGGGTCAACCCTATGCCCGCACTGCGAGCCGCCTGGGCGATACGCCCACCCAGTTCGGCAGGGTCGGCGTAGGGAGTGCCTTGAGGATCATGGTGCACGTAGTGGAATTCAGCCACGGCGGTGTAGCCGGCCTTGAGCATCTCGATATAAAGCTGCCGAGCCACCACCTGCACCTGCTCCGGCTCGAGCCGCCCCACCAGGCGATACATCAGGTCGCGCCAGGTCCAGAAACTGTCCTGCGTGGCACCCGCCACCTCGGCCAAGCCGGCCATGGCCCGCTGGAAGGCGTGGGAGTGCAGATTGGGCATGCCTGGCAGCAGCGGGCCTTGCACACATTCAGCGCCGTCCGATGAACCCTGGGGCTGGACGCTGAGCAGATAGCCCTGCGCGTCTACCTCCAGGCGTACGTCCGTCGCCCACCCTTCGGGTAGCAGCGCCCTTTCCGCAAAAAAAGCCGGCATAATCGACCTCATCCTAGCTATGGCTAACATGTATATACATATACAGACATAAGCGAATTCGGTAAACTGCTGTCTGTCCTCCAAGGGGCCCCTCATGCCGTCATCCTCGACTCCCGCCCAAGCGCCCAAGGCCGCACCCGCGCCCTTCTACGAGCAGGTCAAGCAACTCATCCTGCGGCAGATCCATTCGGGCGCCTGGCCGCCACACCAGAAGATTCCCTCCGAGGCCGAGCTGGTCGCCCAGCTGGGCTTCAGCCGCATGACGGTGCACCGCGCCTTGCGCGAGCTGACCAGCGACGGCCTGCTGGTGCGGATGCAGGGCGTTGGCACCTTCGTCGCCGAACCCAAGGGCCAGGCCGCCCTCTTCGAGGTGCACAACATCGCCGACGAGATCGCGTCCCGGGGCCACCGCCATCGACTCGAGGTGATCCGGATGGGCAGTGAAACGGCCAACGGCGAGCGTTCGATGGCACTAGGCGTCCGCGAAGGCCAACCGGTGTTCCACTCGCTGATCGTGCACTATGAAAACGACGTACCGGTGCAGATCGAGGATCGCTACGTCAATCCCGCGGTGGCACCCGAGTACCTCGACCAGGACTTCGGCAGCGAAACCCCCTACGTCTACCTCAATCGTCTCGCCCCCCTGACCGAAGGCGAGCATGTGGTCGAGGCGGTCCTTGCCTCCCACGAGGAGCAGCAACTGCTGCGCATTCCCGCCGAGGAGCCCTGCCTGTTGATCCGTCGACGTACCTGGTCGGGCCGCCGCACCGTCACCAGCGCCAGGCTGCTGTACCCGGGCAGTCGCTATCGACTGGAAGGGCATTTCGGCTCATGAGCGGATTCACGTGGCTTCCCGCAGCGGGGCACCGGCGCATGCCCTGGCGTAACGGTCTGGGTACCACCCTGGAGATCGCGCGCGATACGCCCGCCTCGGCGGCCGACTTCGGCTGGCGCCTGTCATTGGCAGACGTGACGCAATCCGGGGCCTTTTCCCCGTTCGCCGGCCTGACGCGGATCATCAGCGTGATCGCAGGTGCCGGCATGCGGCTGCAGATCGACGAAGTGACCACGCCAGCCCTGGGTCGCTGGCAGCCATACGTCTTCTCCGGCGAGGCCCGCGTCAGCTGTGAGCTGCTCGAGGGGCCCATTCGCGACCTCAACCTGATCTATCGCGCTGACCGCTATGACGCCGAGCTGGATTGGATAGCGGTGGCCGGCGCCCTGCGGCTCGCCGATCCTCGGACGCTGATCCTGTTCTGCGGCGAGGGATCCGTGCAGGTCCTGCACGGCCAGGAGTCGATCACCCTCGGTCCGCTGGACGCCCTGTACCTGCCACCGCAATCAACGCCACCTCAGTTGACTATACAAGGGACCGCGCAGCTCTGTGTGATCCGGCTGCTAGCCCTCGACTGATCCTTTGACGGCGCCAGACAGTCAATGCCTCCTAGCGCGATGAACTACCGACCAGCACCCCAACCGGCACCAACCCAGCGGTCCTACGCCGAACGACTTTTTCTCAATCAAGCCGGTACGACCAGCACTTTCCTACGGTATCGGTCGATATCGATGCCGTAGGCACCGGACGGCTTTACGCTGCGGACGCGTATCGGCTGGCCGAGACCATCGAGGGGATCGAGCGCCAGGTCGATGACCCGCTCCGGTCGCGGCTGCTTCTCGGCGTCCAGCACCATCAGCACCCGCGGCTTCAGCTTGCTGTTCGCCTCGACGCCAATGATGATCCCCACCTCGCCGGTATTGAGCTCGACGATCTCGCCAGGGGGATAGACGCCGATCAGCTGGATGAAGGCCAGGACGACCGCCTCGTCGAATTGCGTGCCCTTGGCCTCGAACAGAATGCGCAACGCCTCCAGGCTCGAGCGTCCCTGGCTGTAGGCCCGGTCGCTGGTGATGGCGTCGTAGGCATCCACCACGGCGATGATCTTGGCCTTGAAGGGAATCCGCTGGGCCGGCAATTTGCGGGGGTAGCCCCGTCCATCCATGCGCTCGTGGTGGGAATGGGCCACATCCACTGCCGCAGGAGGCACCTCGCTGTTACCCATCAGCAACTGGTAACCGAAGGTGGTATGGGCCTGCATGATGAGGAATTCTTCCTCGGTCAACCGCCCCGGCTTGTTGAGGATTGCGTCCGGCACCTTCAGCTTGCCCACGTCATGCAGCATGCCGCAGACACCGAGCTCTTCCAGCTCCAGCGGCAACATCCCCAGTTCCTTGCCCAGGGCGATGGCATAGAGGGAGACCCGCAGGCAATGTTCGGCCGTGTATTCGTCACGGTCCTTGATCCGCGCCAGCCAGAGACTCGCCGCCGGATGCTGCAGGACGCTCTCGACGCATTCGCCGACCGCGCGGCGTACCTCGCCGACATTGAGCTCCTTGCCGAACCTGACCGCATTCAGCATCCGTATCGACACGTCCCGCGCCTCGCGCCACACCGGCTCGGCGACCTGGACCGCCTCCCGGTAGTCGATAGCATGGGTCTTGGTCTGGGCGCTGATCGGCGTGGCGGCGGATATCGCCTCCACCGTCCTGCTCTGGCGCCGGTCGACCCAGACG
>CAUQPA010000034.1:0-15577 GCA_963519325.1 uncultured Pseudomonas sp.
GGTGGGGGTGGGCTTCATGTTCGCCCAGTCGCACCACAGCGCCATGCGCCATGCCGCCGGGCCGCGGCGTTCCCTGGGTATGCGTACCCTGTTCAACATGCTCGGCCCCCTGACCAACCCGGCCGGCGTGCGCCACCAGGTGGTCGGGGTGTTCAGCGCCGCCCTCTGCCGGCCGCTGGCCGAGGTGCTGCAGCGCCTGGGCAGCCAACACGTGCTGGTGGTGCATTCCCGCGATGGCCTGGACGAATTCAGCCTGGCCGCCGCCACCCAGGTCGCCGAGCTCAAAGATGGCGGCATCACCGAGTACCAAGTGCTGCCGGAAGACCTGGGCATCAAGAGCCAGACCCTGGTGGGCCTGACCGTGGATGGCCCGGAGGCCTCCCTGGCGTTGATCCGCGACGCCCTGGGGCGGCGCAAGACCGAAGCCGGGCAGAAGGCCGCCGACATGATCGTGCTCAACGCCGGCGCGGCGCTCTATGCCGCCGATCTCGCCCATAGCCTGCACGAGGGTGTGCTGCTGGCCCACGATGCGCTATACAGCGGCCTGGCGCGGGAGAAACTGGACGAGCTCGCCCATTTCACATCCGTCTATCGCGAGGAGGGTCGCCTGTGAGTGTGCCAACCGTGTTGCAGAAGATCCTGGCCCGCAAGGCCGAGGAAATCGCCCAGCTGAAGGCCCGGACCACCCTGACCGAGCTCGAGGCCCAGGCCCGTGCCGCCGACGCCCCCCGTGGCTTCGCCCGGGCGCTGCAGGCCCAGGTGGCGCGCAAGGAAGCGGCGATCATCGCCGAGGTGAAGAAGGCCTCGCCGAGCAAGGGCGTGATCCGCGAACACTTCGTGCCGGCCGAGATCGCCCGCAGCTACGCCCAGGGTGGCGCCACCTGCCTGAGCGTGCTCACCGACGTCGACTTCTTCCAGGGCGGCAACGCCTACCTGCAGGAGGCGCGCGCCGCCTGCAGCCTGCCGGTGATCCGCAAGGATTTCCTCGTCGATCCCTTCCAGGTGGTGGAAGCCCGCGCCATCGGCGCCGACTGCATCCTGCTGATCGTCGCGGCGCTCGACGATGGCCTGATGGGGGAACTGGCTGCCACCGCCAAGGACGTCGGGCTGGACGTGCTGGTCGAGGTGCATGACGGCGCCGAGCTGGAGCGGGCGCTGAACGTGCTGGATACCCCGCTGGTGGGCGTCAACAATCGCAACCTGCACACCTTCGAGGTCAGCCTGGAGGCTACCCTCGATCTCTTGCCGCGCATCCCCCAGGACCGCCTGGTGATCACCGAGAGCGGCATCCTCAACCGGGCCGACGTCGAGCTGATGGAAATCAACGAGGTCCGGGCCTTCCTGGTCGGCGAGGCCTTCATGCGCGCCGACGAGCCCGGCCAGGAGTTGCAGCGGCTGTTCTTCCCGGAGCGGCGTTTCCCGCTCGACGCCTGATCCCGCGGCGTGCCGACCGAGGCCCTGGTGGAGACACCGGGGCCTTGTCCATTCCGTCGGCTGACCCAGGTCGACCGCTGTCCACCTCGGACGGCGGGAGCGACCTCCGTGTGTCCACAGCCGACGCAGGGCTTTGTTCTACCGGCATAAACCCCGTTAATGACGTCCGATTCGCTGAACCCTGGCGAATCCGGAGCAGTCTGGCCGTCGCTCCTGAGCATCAGGCCATCCAACACTGGGGCATGTAGAACCATGGCAACGGAAGAAAAGAGCGCAACGCTCGACATCAGCATCACCGATCCCTCCCGAACCGAGGAGGCCCGGCGCGACAGGCGCCTGGCCGGCACCACGGACTGGGTCGTCTTCGGCGTGACCAGCATCGCCGCGCTCGCCTTCGTCATCTGGGGCTTCGTCAGCCAGGCGAGCCTGGCGGCGAGCGCCTCCATCGCCCAGGGCTGGGTCATCACCCGCTTCGGCTGGCTGTTCGTGCTGACCTCCACCGGCTTCGTGGTCTTCGTCATCTGGCTGGCCGCCAGTCGCTATGGACGCATTCCCCTGGGGCGGGACGACGAGCAACCGGAATTCCGTACGCTGTCCTGGGTGGCGATGATGTTCAGCGCCGGCATGGGCATCGGCCTGATGTTCTTCGGCGTGGCCGAGCCGCTGTCGCACTATCTCAATCCGCCCCCCGGGTCCGCCCCAGGGCAGACCAGTGCCGCGCTGCAGGTGGCCATGGCCACCACGCTGTTCCACTGGACCCTGCACCCCTGGGCCATCTATGCGGTGGTTGGCCTGGCCATCGCCTATGGCACCTATCGCCGGGGACGCTCGCAGCTCATCTCGGTGGCCTTCCGCCCGCTGATCGGCGAGCACGCCAACGGTCCCTTGGGGCGCGTCATCGACATGATGGCGATCTTCGCCACCCTGTTCGGCTCGGCGGCGTCCCTGGGGCTGGGAGCCCTGCAGATCGCCGGTGGCCTCGAACACAACGGCTGGATCGAGCAACCGGGCAAGCTGCTCTACATCGGCATCATCACGGTGCTGACCATCGCCTTCATCGTCTCCGCCGTGTCCGGCGTCGAGAAGGGCATCCAGTGGCTGTCCAACACCAACATGGTGCTGGCGGTGGTGCTGGCGCTGTTCGTCTTCGTCGCCGGTCCCACCCTACTGATGCTCAACCTGTTGCCGACCGCCATCGGCGACTACATCAACCTGCTGCCGGAAATGATGGCGCGGACCAGCGCCAGTGGCGGCGAGGCCATGGGCAACTGGCTATCCAGCTGGACGGTGTTCTACTGGGCCTGGTGGATCTCCTGGACGCCCTTCGTCGGCATGTTCATCGCCCGCATCAGCCGTGGCCGCACCATCCGCCAGTTCGTCAGCGGGGTGCTGCTGGTCCCGAGCCTGGTCAGCGTGGTCTGGTTCGTCATCTTCGGCGGCGCCGCGGTCGACGCCGTGCGCCTGGGCGCCTTCACCCTGGTCGATGGCGCGGTGAACAGCAACTTCGCGCTCTATGACCTGCTGGCCAGCTATCCCTGGGCGTCCGTGACCTCGGTACTGGTCATGGTGCTGGTAGCGATCTTCTTCGTCTCCGGCGCCGATGCCGCGTCCCTGGTGATGGGCACCCTGTCCGAGCGCGGCACCACCGAGCCCTCGCGGCGCACGGTGATCTTCTGGGGCGCCCTGACCGGGGCCGTGGCGGCGATCATGCTGGCCATCGGCGACCCGGGCAATCCGGGCGCCGCGCTCAATGGCCTGCAGAACCTGACCATCGTCGTGGCGCTGCCCTTCGTGGTGGTCATGGCGCTGCTCTGCCTGGCCCTCTATCGCGACCTGCGCTGCGATCCGCTGATGCTGCGCCACCTGCGCGGCACCGAGCTGATCGAGAAGGCGGTGCTCTATGGCGCGGCCAAGCACGGCGAGGAATTCCACTTCGTGGTGGGCGAGCCGAAGTCGGCCCAGGCCAAGGAAGCGGAGGCTGGCGGCAAGGTCACGGTGAAGGTGGAGAAGGAGGTCAAGGCCTGATGCCGTGACGGGTGGGGCGGCCCCCGCCGGCTGGCAGGGGCGCGTCGGGCAGGGCTCAGCGGGTGCCGAACACCACCATGGTCTTGCCCTTGACGTGGACCAGACCCTGTTCTTCCAGGGATTTCAGGACGCGGCCGACCATCTCGCGCGAGCAGCCGACGATACGACCGATCTCCTGGCGGGTGATCTTGATCTGCATGCCATCCGGATGGGTCATGGCATCGGGCTGCTTGCACAGGTCGAGCAGGGTGCGGGCCACGCGGCCGGTGACGTCGAGGAAGGCCAGGTCGCCCACCTTGCGGGTGGTCTGCCGCAGCCGCTCGGCCATCTGGCGGCCCAGGGAGAACAGCATGTCCGGATCCTGCTGGCTCAGTTCGCGGAACTGGCCGTAGCTGATCTCGGCGACTTCGCACTCGGTACGGGCGCGGACCCAGGCACTGCGCTCGGGCTCGCTGCCTTCCTTGGAAAACAGCCCCATCTCGCCGAAGAAATCGCCGGCGTTCAGGTAGGCGATGATCATCTCGCGGCCTTCATCGTCCTCGATGAGGATGGTGACCGAACCCTTGAGGATGAAGAACAGGCTTTCGCTGTTGTCGCCAGCGTAGATGATGGTGGTTTTTGCCGTGTAGCGGCGACGCGAGCAGTGCGCTAGCAGCTTGTCGATGTGCTGTAACTTCGCGGGTGGGATGATAGCGGCCATGCTGATTCCTGAGGTTGAAAGCTAACCTGAGTCGGGGGCACCGAGGTCCGAACCGGTGCATGCACAGGCTGCGCCGGTTCCGATTCAAAGACCGGATGAGAACATGCGCAGCTTAAATGCGAGCTGAATAACCCTACACTGCTACCCAGTTTACGCCATTTAGCATGTTAAGCTGATCACCATTTGCATATATAAGTAGGACGAAAGCGATGAAAGCGCGCATTCAGTGGACGGGCGAGGCGATGTTCCTCGGCGAATCCGGCAGTGGCCACGTGGTGGTCATGGATGGTCCTCCGGAGAGTGGTGGTCGCAACCTCGGCGTGCGGCCGATGGAGACCGTGCTGATCGGCCTGGGCGGCTGCGCCAGCTACGACGTGGTCAGCATCCTGCGCAAGGCTCGGCAGCCGGTGGAAAGCTGCGAGGCCTTCCTCGACGCCGAGCGCGCCGAGACCGAGCCCAAGGTGTTCACCAAAATCCACCTGAAATTCGTGGTCAAGGGCCGTGGCCTCAAGGAAGCCCAGGTCAAGCGCGCCATCGAGCTGTCGGCGGAAAAGTACTGCTCCGCGTCGATCATGCTCGGTCGGGCCGGTGTCGAAATCAGCCACAGCTACGAACTGGTCGAGCTCGGCTGAGGCACCACCCCCGCCTGCGACGCCCATCCGGGCGTCGCGCCTGGCGCGCCCGCGCCGCTGCCGTCGACATCAATTCATCACCTGGGCCCGGCAGACTCTGGCCCCAGCCGCTGCCGATCTGCATAATGCGCCGCTCTTAAGGGGCCCCAGCCCCGACAAGTACAGCCAATCGCCATCGCGAAGAGGTGTTCGTCGCCCTACGCAGCTTGCGCCAGACGCAACTGACGGGCATTCAGGACCGCGGTCAGAGACCGCACGACGGGAGCTTTACCACCGTGAAAAGCAAACTCAGGCTCCATGGTTTCAACAACCTGACCAAGACCTTGAGCTTCAACATCTACGACATCTGCTACGCCGAGACGTCGGAAGATCAACAGGCCTATGTCCAGTACATCGATGAGGAGTACGACGCCGAGCGTCTGACCCAGATCCTGACCGACGTGGTCGACATCATCGGGGCCAACATCCTCAACATCGCCCGCCAGGACTACGATCCCCAGGGTGCCAGCGTGACCATCCTGATCTCCGAGCAACCGGTCGAGCCGACCGAGAGCCAGATCGAGGAGTCGCCCGGTCCGTTGCGCGAGACCATCCTCGGCCACCTGGACAAGAGCCACATCACGGTGCACACCTATCCGGAGATCCATCCGGACGACGGCATCGCCACCTTCCGTGTCGACATCGACGTCTCCACCTGTGGCGTGATCTCCCCGCTGAAGGCGCTGAACTACCTGATCCACCAGTTCGACTCGGACATCGTCACCGTGGACTACCGGGTGCGCGGCTTTACCCGCGACATCGAGGGGCGCAAGCACTTCATCGACCACGAGATCAATTCGATCCAGAACTACCTGTCCGAGGACACCCGCGCGGCCTACCAGATGACCGACGTGAACGTGTATCAGGACAACCTGTTCCACACCAAGATGCTGCTCAAGGAGTTCGAGCTGGACAACTACCTGTTCGGCGATGCCTCCCGCAGCCTCTCCACGGAGCAGCGCCAGCAGGTCACCCAGCGTCTCAAGCACGAGATGCGCGAGATCTTCTCCGGGCGCAACCTGCCCCGCTGAGTCCCTCGGCGTTGCCTGCAGAACCCCGCCTCGGCGGGGTTCTTGCGTTCTGGGCGGTCAGGGGTGGTCGTCGCGGACGACCGGGGCACCGCCGGTGACGCTCTTGACCACCCGGCCGATGGTAAGGCCCTGGCCGAGGATGGAAACCAGCACCACGATGTAGGTCAGCGCCAGGATCAGGTCCCGCTCGGGGCCGGCGGGCAGGCTCAGCGCCAGGGCGACCGAGACGCCACCGCGCAGGGCGCCCCAGGTGAGGATGCGCGCCGTGCCGCGGGTCATGTTGCGCCAGTGCGGACTGAGCAGCACCACCGGCGCCACGCTGATCCAGCGGGCGAAGAGGATCGCCAGGGTGACCATGAAGGCCGCACCGAGGTGGGTCCAGCTGAAGGGCAGCACCAGCAGCTCCATGCCGATCAGGGCGAACAGCAGGGCATTGAGGATCTCGTCGATCAGCTCCCAGAAGCCATCCAGGTAGCGCCGGGTGAAGTCGTTCATGGCCTTGGTGCGGCCCAGGTTGCCGATGATCAGGCCGGCGACCACCATGGCGATGGGACCGGAGACGTGCAGGTGGCTGGCCAGGGTCGAGCCGCCGATCACCAGGGCCAGGGACAGCATCACCTCGATCTGGTGCTGCTCGATGCTCAGCATCAGCCAGTAGCAGAGGAAGCCGATCACCAGGCCGAACAGGATGCCGCCACCGGCCTCCTCGAGGAACAGCCAGAGCGCGGCATTGACCGTAGGCGCCTCGCCCAGCTGGATCACCCCCAGCAGCACCGAATAGACCACCACGGCCACGCCGTCGTTGAACAGCGCCTCGCCGACGATGGTGGTCTCCAGCGACTTGGGCGCACCGGCCGAGCGCAGGATGCCGAGTACGGCGATGGGGTCGGTGGGCGAGATCAGGGCGCCGAAGATCAGGCAGTAGAGCAGGTCGATGTGCCAGCCCAGCCAGCCGAAGATCCAGAAGGTCAGGTAGCCGATCAGCACCGTGGAGATGACCACGCCGAGGGTGGCCAGGCCGCCGATGGCCCACTTGTAGTCGCGCAGGTCTTTGAGATTGACGTGCAGGGCGCCGGCGAACAGCAGGAAGCCGAGCATCCAGTTCATCAGCAGGTCGTTGAAGTCGATCTGCCCGAGCAGCTCGCCGATGCGGTGCTCGAGGCCGGGAAAGCCCAGCCAGGACAGGCTCTGCAGGCCGACCGAGAAGATCAGCGCGATGACCATGACGCCGATGGTGGGCGGCAGGCCGACGAAGCGGAAATTGAGGTAGGTGAGCAGCGAGGTGAAGCAGATGAAGGCAGCAGCGAGTTCGAGCATGGGCGTTCCAGATCCATCAGACAACGAGACCCCGCGAGCGCGGGACCTAGGGGTAGGATGGGGCTGGGGCGGGAAAAGTTACATCATCGATAGCCGGCTATCCGATTGCCCGGAAAAAACCAGCGTGGATCGTCGCTGCCCTGGCATTCGCCGCTGACGCCGGGACGATCCACCTGGACTAGGGGCTGCACCTGGCTAGAGCGGCGCCGCTACGGCTGGCGCGGCCTCGCGCAGGGGCAGCGGATGGGGCGCGGCGATACGGGCTTCCAGGGTCGCCACGTAGCTACGGGCGTCGGCTTCGCTGAGAAAGGTGATGGCCTGCTTGTCGAGGCACACCTGCCAGGCACTGGTGGTGGACTTGCGCAAAGGACGAACCACGATCTTCATGCTGGTACCCTCGGGGACAGACGGAAAGTGGAGTTCCGATTCTAGAGGGGTTTTGATTGCAGGACAGTGACATTCGTCGGTCTGGACGCTAGGCGCGTGCCCTTTGCCGTTCGGCATACCAGGCTTCGAAGTCCTTGGGCGCCAGGGGCGGGCTGAACAGGAAGCCCTGGCACTGCTGGCAACCCAGCTTGCGCAGGATGTCCCACTGCTCGGTGGTCTCCACCCCCTCGGCCAGCACGTTCAGGTCCAGGCCATGGCCCAGGGCGACGATGGCCGCGGCGATGGCCTGGGTACCGTGGGTGCCGCTGTCGCTGCGCAATTCGTGCATGAAGCTCTGGTCGATCTTCAGCTTGTCGAGAGGGAAGCGCCGCAGATAGGCCAGCGAGGAATAGCCGGTGCCGAAGTCGTCCACGGCAATGCGCACCCCCAGCGTCTTGAGGGTGGCCAGCGACATCAGCGCCTCCTCGACGTTGTCCATCAGGGTGCCCTCGGTGATCTCCAGCTCCAGATGCTCGGCCGGGAGGCGGCTGCGCGCCAGGGCGCGGGAGATGGTGCTGGCCAGGTCGCGCTTGGCGAACTGGCGCGGCGAGATGTTGATCGCCAGGGTGCCCAGCTCGAATCCCAGCTCCAGCCAGCTGTGCATCTGCTGGCAGGCCGTCTCGATGATCCAGTCGCCCAGCGGCACGATGAGACCGGTTTCCTCGGCCAGCGGGATGAATTCGGTGGGCGGGATGAGACCCAGCTCGGGATCCTGCCAGCGCACCAGGGCTTCCACGCCGATGGCCTGGGCCGTGCTCACGCTCATCAGCGGCTGGTAGTGCAGGACGAAATCGCCCCGCTTGAGCGCCGTGCGCAGCCGTGACTCCAGGTTGAGGCGGCGCCGCGACTGCTCGGTGAGGGCCTGGGTATAGAAGCGGAAGGTGTCGCGACCCTGGTCCTTGGCCTGGTGCATGGCGGTGTCGGCATTGCGGATGAGGTCGTCGGCGCTGTTGCCATCGTCGGGAAAGAGGCTGATGCCGATGCTGGCGCTGAGATAGATGTCGTGATCGCCCAGGGGGAAGGGCTGCTCCAGCTTGCTGAGCATCGCCTGGGCGATCTGGGCGGCGAATTCCGGGCGGTCCACCCGTTCGATGAAGACCAAGAATTCGTCGCCGCCGAGGCGGGCCAGGGTGATGTCCTCGCTGAGCAGGGCGCGCAGGCGCGCGGCGAACTCCACCAGCAGCTCGTCACCGAGGGCGTGGCCATGGCTTTCGTTCACGGTGCGGAAATGGTCGAAGTCGAGGATCAGGACCGCGACCAGGTATTCCTGGGATTCGGCGAGGGCCAGCGCATGCTCGAGGTGGGTACGCGCCAGCAGGCGATTGGGCAGGTCGGTCAGCGGATCGTGGTGCGCCAGGTGGCTCAGGCGCGCCTCGCTTTCCCGCAGCCGGGTGGTATCGCTGACCGTGACCGTGTACTGCCGGGTTTCCCGGGGATAGAGGGTGTCGATGGCGGTCCAGGCGGGGAAGGTGCTGCCATCAACCCGTGGCCAGAGCAGTTCGCCTTCCCAGCGCCCCTCGCGGCGCACCGTCCGCCATAGCTCGCGATAGAAGCGCGGGTCCTGTCGCCCGCCGCCGGGCAGGCCCAGGCGCTGCCCGAGCAGGGCGCCCTCCTGGGTACCCAGCAGCCGGGCGAAGGCCGGATTCACGGCCAAGACCCAGCGGCGCTGATCGAGCAACAGCAGGCCATCGCGGCTGTTCTGGAACATCGCCGCGGCCTGGCGCAGGCTTTCTTCCTGCTGCTTGCGCAAGGTGATGTCCTGGGCGGTGCTGATGAAGTATTGGGGCACGCCGTGGTCGTCGCGGATCAATCGGGTGGTGACATTGGCCCAGACCGGCTGGCCGCTACGGTGCAGATAGCGTTTCTCCAGGGTGTAGCGATCCTGGCCGGTGTCGATCAGCTGTTTGCGCAGGGCGGCGCCCAGGCCGCGTTCGTCCGGATGGGTGACCGCGGCAGCATCCTTCTGCAGCAATTCCGGTTGCGAGTAGCCGAGCATCTGGCAGAAGTGATGATTGACGCTCAGCCAGCGGCCTTCCAGGTCGCTGAGCATGATGCCGGTGTAGGCCTGCTCGAAGATGCCGCGGTAGCGCGCCTCGCTGGCGCGCTGGGCCTGGACGACGCGCTGTTGGCGGATCGCCAGCACCGCCAGGCGGGTGAATTCGGTGATCAGCGCCTGGGTTTCCGGCTCGGGCAGGCGCGCCTCGCCGTAGTAGATGCCGAGGGCGCCGACGGCACGTTGCTGCTCGTCCTGCAACGGCAAGGCCCAGGCGCCACGGATGCCGGCCGCCAGGGCCGCCGGCAACAGCGGCTGCCAGGCGGGATCCAGCTCGACATCGATGGTGAACACCGGCGCATTGCTGGTGACGGCGCTGCAGCAGCCCTGGTCGTGACACTGCCGGGGTACGCTTTCCAGGGCTGCCTGGAAGGCCGGCGGCAGGCTGGGCGCAGCGGCCACCCGGAGGTGCTCGTCCTGGTCATCCAACAGCAGGGCGACGCGCATCTCGGGATAGATCCGCTCCAGCCGCAAGGCGATGCCCTGCTGGATTTCCGCCAGCGGCAGGCCGCTGAGCAGATCATCGAGGACGTCGCTCCGCGCCTGCTGCAGCTGCTGGGCCTGGTAGTCGTGGTGGATGTCGGTCAGGGTGCCCTGGATCTCGCCGTCCAGTCCCGCCCGCAGTTCCATCTGCATCCAGCGATGACTTTCCACCGATAGTCGCAGCCGTACCACGCCATTCCAGTGCAGGCGTTGGGCCGCGGCGAAGTCGGTCACCAGCTGGCGCAGCCGGGCGCCATCCTGGGGGTGGAAGGCCTGGTGCAGCGGCTGGTTGAGTTGCTGGGTCGCGGCTTGGCCGGTGAGGCTCTCCCAGGCAGGGTTGAGAAATTGCCAGCGCCCGCGGTGATCGCTGGCGAAGACCACCAGCGGCAGGTGCTGGACCAGCTCGCGATAACGCCGCTGGCTGTCCTGCAGCGCCTGCTCAGCCAGCTTGTGGCTGGTGATGTCGACCAGGGCGCCGCGGGTAATCCCGGCTTCGTCGAAGTCACTCTGCCAGTTGAGCCAGCGCCAGCTGCCCGCGCCGTCGGCGAAGTGCGCGGAGAAGTTCAGCGGGCCCTGCATGTGCTGCAGGCGTTCGAGCATGCTGCGCACATGGTCGCGGTCATCGGCGCGCGCGCAGGCGACGATGGTGGCGAAATCGAGAGGTCCACTGGTCAGCGGCTGGTGGAGCATCACCAGGCTGCGATCGGAGCAGAGCAGGCGGCCATTCGCTAGCAGCTGCCAGTCACCGGTGTTGGTCAGCCGCTGAATGAAGTCCTGGGTTTCGCGCTGCCGTTGCAGCGCTTGAATGACGCCTTCCCGGTGCTTGAGCTGGCGCTGCATCAGCACATAGAGCACCAGCGCGATGAGACTGACGAAGCCCAGGCCCTTGAAGGTCTGCCAGGGATAGTGACTGGCCCGCTCGCCGATCAGGGTCTGCAACAGGACATCGCTGCCGATCACCCAGAGGGCGCTCAGCACCAGGTACGTCAGGGCAATGCGCGCGGGGGAGGGGAGCCGCATCCCGGATCCTCGATGGCCCGATCGTAGCTGTCGGGTTCAGTTCAACTCTGACCTGTTAACGGTGCCGCAGTTCTGGTTCAGCCCAGCAGAATTGCTGCTCGTCGGAAGCCTCGTCCTGCACCGCGGCAACCCGGGTGAAGAGGGCATTCCAGACAGCCCCGGCAGGGTCGTCCGATCTCGTGCAAATTACCAGGCGGTTTTACTACTACCTTGCAATTTGCCCGCTGGTTGGTTCCGCTGTTTTTATATAAGTCATTGATTTGAAACGTCTTTAATTGTCTTTGGAATTCGGCGCAAGCGTTGCGCTCTACATCTAGGTCGCTGCTGCCAGGACCTGGGCGCAGTACAACCAAGGAAAACAGGAGTCATCTCATGAAAAAGACTTTCGGTACCTTTGCCCTCGCTGCCGTCACCGCTTCCGTACTGAGCCTGCCACTGGCCGGCGGTGCTTTCGCTGCCACCAGCCAGAACATGACCCTGGCGGCCAACAACACCGTGGACAAGACCGAAGAAGCCGCGTCCGACACCTGGATCACCAGCAAGGTGAAGGCGTCCTTCCTGGCTGACGAACACATCAAGGGCACTGCCATCAAGGTCGAGACCAACAAAGGCGTCGTCTCCCTGTCCGGCACCGTGGCCACCGAAGCCCAGCGCGACCTGGCGATCAAGGAAGCCAAGGCTATCAAGGGCGTCAAGGCCGTCTCGGCTGATGCGCTGAAAGCCGCTCAGTAACACCCGAGGACGATGGCGGCGCCGGTCGCTGCCATCTCCCTTCACCCCGGAGAACCGTCATGACCAGCACGACCGAAACCCTCAACGATCTGATCGAGATCGCCCGTGATGGCAAGAATTTCTATGAGCACGCCCTCACCGAAGTGAAGAACCCCGAATTGAAGGCGCTCTTCACCGAGATCGCCCAGAGCAAGGCCGAGATCATCAGCGCCTTGAGCAGCCAGGTATCGGCTGCAGGTGACAAGCCTGCCGAGCAGGGCACCTTCGCCGGCAGCTTCCGCAAGTACTACACCGACGTCAAAACCTCCTTCGCCAGCAAGGAGCGGGAAGAGGTCACCTACGTCAGCGAACTGGAAGAGCAGGAAGACCGCCTGCTGCATGCCCTGGAACGCGCCGTCAACGAACACGCCACGCCGGATGCCCAGACCAGTCTGCGCAGCCAGCTGGAAAAGGCCCGTGCGACCCATGATCGTATGCGTGACCTGAAGCACCGGATGCAGGCCGCCCACTAAGGCAGCCGGTACGAAAAAGCCCCGCCAAGCGGGGCTTTTTCGCCCTGGGTTCAGCCGCTGGTCGCGCGGTTGAGGCGTGCCTCGATCAGGCTATCGACCACCGAGGGGTCGGCCAGGGTCGAGGTATCGCCCAGGCTGTCCAGTTCGTCGCAGGCGATCTTGCGCAGGATCCGTCGCATGATCTTGCCGGAGCGGGTCTTGGGCAGGGCGGGGGCCCACTGCAGGAATTCCGGCTTGGCGAAGCTGCCGATCTGGTCGGCCACCTGCTGGCGCAGCTGCGCCTTGAGTTCATCGCTCGGCGTCACCCCACCCTTGGTGGTGACGAAGGCATAGACCGCCTGGCCCTTGACCTCGTGGGGGCAACCCACCACCGCCGCCTCGGCCACGTCGGGATGCTCGGTGAGCACGCTCTCCACCTCGGCGGTGCCGATGCGATGGCCGGAGACGTTGAGGACGTCGTCCACGCGGCCGGTGATCCAGTAGTAGCCGTCCTCGTCCCGCCGGGCACCGTCGCCGGTGAAGTAATACCCCGGATAGGCGCTGAAGTAGGTATCGATCAGCCGCTGGTGATCGCCGTACACGGTACGGATCTGGCTCGGCCAACTGGCCTTGATCGCCAGCACGCCGCTGCCAGGCCCCTCGATCTCCTGGCCCTGCTCGTCGAGCAGCACCGGCTGCACGCCGAAGAAGGGCAGGGTGGCCGAGCCGGGCTTCAGGGCCAGGGCGCCGGGTGGCGGGGCGATGAGGATGCTGCCGGTCTCGGTTTGCCACCAGGTGTCGACGATGGGGCAGCGACCCTCGCCCACCACTCGGTGATACCACTCCCAGGCCTCCGGGTTGATCGGCTCGCCGACACTACCCAGCAGCTGCAGGCTCTGCCGCGAGGTGCGCTGCACCGGCGCATCGCCTTCGCGCATGAGGGCGCGCAGCGCGGTCGGCGCGGTGTAGAAGATGTTGACCTGGTGCTTGTCCACCACCTGCCACAGGCGACTGGCATCCGGGTAGCTCGGCACTCCTTCGAACATCAGGGTGGTGGCGCCATTGGCCAGCGGGCCGTAGACGATATAGCTGTGGCCGGTCACCCAGCCGACGTCGGCGGTGCACCAGAAGACCTGGCCTTCGTGATAGTCGAACAGGTACTTGAAACTCAAGGTGGCGCCCAGCAGGTAGCCCCCGGTGGTGTGCAGCACCCCCTTCGGCTTGCCGGTGGACCCCGAGGTGTAGAGGATGAACAGCGGGTCCTCGGCATCCATGGGCTCCGCCGGGCAATCGGCCGCTGCCTCGGCCACCGCCTGGGCATAGGGCAGGTCACGACCCGGCTGGCGGGCGACCTCGGCGCCGGTGCGCTCGACCAGTACCACGGTATGGACGTCGGGGCATCTGGCCAGGGCCTTGTCGACATTGGCCTTGAGCGGGATACGCTTGCCGCCGCGGACGCCCTCGTCGGCGGTGATCACCACCCGGCAGTCGGAATCGAGGATGCGATCGCGCAGCGCCTCCGGCGAGAAGCCACCGAACACCACCGAATGCACCGCACCGATGCGCGCGCAGGCCAGCATGGCATAGGCCGCCTCGGGAATCATCGGTAGATAGAGACAGACCCGGTCGCCCTTCTCGACGCCGCGAGCCTTGAGCACGTTGGCCAGCCGGCAGACCTGTTCGTGCAGCTGGCGATAGGTGATGGCCTGGCTGTCGGCGGGATCGTCGCCTTCCCAGAGGATGGCGGTCTGGTCGCCACGGGCGGCCAGGTGGCGGTCGATGCAGTTGTAGGCGACGTTGAGCTGGCCGCCGCTGAACCAGCGGGTGCGACCCTGGCGCAGGTCACCGCTATGGACCTCGTCCCAGGTGCGGAACCAGTCGAGCAGGGCGCTGGCCTGTTCGCTCCAGAAGCGCTCCGGCTGCTCCACCGAGCGCTGGTAGAGTTCGCGGTAACGGGCTTCGTCCAGATGGGTACGGGCGCTCAGGCGCTCAGGCACGGGGTAGCGTTGGCTCATGGCCGGCTCCTTCTTGGTGTTGTTGTGCTCCTAGTTTAGGCCGCGGAAGACGAGGCGGGGTTCAGCCAGACGACAAAACGAAAAAAGCGCCGCAGGGCGGCGCTTTTGGGGATGGACGAGCATGAATAGAAGCTGTTCACGATCTCGCGAGCTAGAGCCAAACAAGGCGAAAATGCCTGAGGAAGCGGAGTTTACACAGAGTAAATGAGCATTCCGAAGGCATTTTCAACGCAGTTTGGCCGACGCGCAGCAGATCGTGGATAGCTTCTTAGCCGCGGTGGCGACCGCGGAAGTAGTCGATCAGGCCCTGGGTCGAACCATCGTCGGCCTTGCCTTCGCTACGACCGATGATGTGCTGGTAGACGTCCTTGCCCAGCTCCTTGCCCAGCTCGACGCCCCACTGGTCGAAGCAGTTGATGCCCCAGATGACGCTCTGCACGAACACCTTGTGCTCGTACAGGGCCACCAGCGCCCCCAGGCGCCGCGGCGAGATGCGTTCCAGCACCAGGGTGTTGCTCGGGCGGTTGCCCGGGATCACCTTGTGCGGCGCCAGCTTGGCGATCTCGGCCTCGCCCAGGCCTTTCTCGCGCAGTTCGGTCTCGGCTTCTTCGCGGGTCTTGCCCAACATCAGCGCCTGGCTCTGCGACAGGCAGTTGGCATACAGCCACTGCTGGTGATCGGCCACCGGGTTGTGGCTCACCACCGGGACGATGAAGTCGCCGGGGATCAGCTGGGTGCCCTGGTGCAGCAGCTGGTGATAGGCGTGCTGACCGTTGCAGCCGACGCCACCCCAGATCACCGGGCCGGTCTCCATGCTCACCGGCGAGCCGTCCTGGCGCACGCTCTTGCCATTGGACTCCATGTCCAGCTGCTGCAGGTGCTTCACGAAGTTACGCAGGTGGTGGTCGTAGGGCAGGATGGCGTGGCTGGTGGCGCCCCAGAAGTTGCCGTACCAGACCCCCAGCAGGCCCAGCAGTACCGGCATGTTCTCCTCGAAGGGCGCGCTGGTGAAGTGCTGGTCCATGGCGTAGGCACCGGCCAGCAGGTCCTTGAAGTTGGACATGCCGATGGCCAGGGCGATGGGCAGGCCGATGGCCGACCACAGCGAGTAGCGCCCACCGACCCAGTCCCACATCGGGAAGATGTTTTCTTCGGCGATGCCGAATTCCACCGCCACCT
>CAUQPA010000035.1:0-15529 GCA_963519325.1 uncultured Pseudomonas sp.
GGAGGAAGAGGCGGCGCGGCTGCTGGGCGCCAGCGGCTGGCAGCTGTTCTGGCACGTGACCCTGCCCAACGTGAAATGGGCGCTGATCTATGGCGTGGTGCTCTGCACCGCCCGGGCCATGGGCGAGTTCGGCGCGGTGTCGGTGGTCTCCGGCCATATCCGTGGCCTGACCAACACCCTGCCGCTGCACATCGAGATTCTCTACAACGAGTACAACATCGTCGCCGCCTTCAGCGTGGCGATCCTGCTGCTGATGATGGCGCTGGTGATCCTGCTGCTGCGGCAGTGGAGCGAGAGCCGCCTGAGCCGCCAACTGCAGCACCGTGACGAGGAATGAGCCGCCATGAGCATTGAAATCCAGGGCATCAACAAGAGGTTCGGCGCCTTCCAGGCGCTCAAGGACATCAACCTGCACATCGAGAGCGGCGAGCTGGTCGCCTTGCTCGGCCCCTCGGGCTGCGGCAAGACCACCCTGCTGCGCATCATCGCCGGCCTGGAATCGCCGGACGCCGGCAACATCGGCTTCCACGGCGAGGACGTCTCCGGCCGCGACGTGCGCGATCGCAACGTCGGCTTCGTCTTCCAGCACTACGCCCTGTTCCGCCACATGACAGTGTTCGACAACGTCGCCTTCGGCCTGCGCATGAAGCCGCGTCGCGAGCGGCCGAGCGAGGCGCAGATCGCCAGCAAGGTGCACGAACTGCTGAACATGGTGCAGCTCGACTGGCTGGCCGATCGCTATCCCGAGCAGCTCTCCGGCGGACAGCGCCAGCGCATCGCCCTGGCCCGTGCCCTGGCGGTGGAGCCCAAGATCCTGCTGCTCGACGAACCCTTCGGCGCGCTCGACGCCAAGGTACGCAAGGAACTGCGCCGCTGGCTGGCGCGGCTGCACGAGGAAATCCATCTGACCTCGGTATTCGTCACCCACGACCAGGAAGAAGCCATGGAAGTGGCCGACCGCATCGTGGTGATGAACAAGGGCCAGATCGAGCAGGTGGGTTCGCCTGGCGAGGTCTACGAACAGCCGGCCAGCGACTTCGTCTATCACTTCCTCGGCGACTCCAACCGCCTGGCGCTGGGCGAGCGGGAGGTGCTGTTCCGCCCGCACGAGGTGGAGCTGGAGCGGGAGGCGCGGCCCGGCTATCACGCCGCCGAGGTCCGCGATATCCGCCCGCTCGGCGCCATCACCCGGGTGACCCTCAAGGTGCCGGAGCAGAGCGAGGTGATCGAGGTGGAACTGGTCAAGGACCACCCGGTGCTGGCCGGCCTGCAACGCGGTACGCCGCTGCACTTCCTGCCGCGTACCCCCTGAGCGGCACCTTCGGTCGGCTGCGACCAAGGTCGTAGCCGATAACGTCAGACAACCGTTGCAACCTCCGGAAACTTGGCTCCATGATCGGGACGTCGAAGCCGTCACGGTTTCGGCATCGACCCGAGCACAAGAACAAGGAGGTCGCATGCCCAGGCGCTGGCCACTCGTGTTGTCGCTTCACCTGCTCGCCCTCGGTGCGGCGCTGCTGCTCTGGCAGGGCCTGGCCCTGCCTGTGGCGGCCGGCATAGGCCTGACCTTGCTCGCCGCCCTCTGGCCCTGGCTGCTGGTGCGTGCCCCTGCCGCGCCGCCGGCGGCAACCCAGCCACGCGACGACCTCACCCGCGATCTTTCGCGCAGCACCGCGCGCAATGCCGTGGCCATCGCCGGTGTCGCCTATGCGGCCCAGCAGCTGGCGGCCAGGGTGCAATCCCAGGCCAGCGCTGCGGCGCAGATGGCCAGCAGCGCCGCCGCACTGACCCAGACCGAGCAGGACAGCGCCGGCAGCGCCCGCCAGGCGCTGGACGTGGTGCAGCAGGTACACGAACGGAGCGAAGCCGGGCGCGAAGCCCTGGGCGAGGCGATCGCCGCCATCCGCGCCCTGAGCGATCACGCCCGCGAGAGTCGGGAACTGATCGCCGGGCTCAGCGTGCGCACCGACAAGATCCAGCAGGTCACCGCGGTCATCCAGGCCATCGCCAGCCAGACCAACCTGCTGGCGCTCAATGCCGCCATCGAGGCGGCGCGGGCCGGCGAACACGGCCGCGGCTTCGCCGTGGTGGCCGACGAGGTACGGGGTCTGGCGGCGCGGACCTCCAGCGCGACCGGCGAGGTCGGGGTGATCGTCGCCGACATCAGCCAGCAGACCGGCGCCGTGGTCAGCCAGATCCAGGAGCTGGCCACCGCCCTGGAAGATGGCGTCCGCCGCGTCGAGCACACCGGCGAGGGCCTGCAGGAGATCGCCCGGCTCGCGCAGACCGCCGAACGCCAGGCGGGCGACATCGCCCAGGGCACCTCGGCCAACCTCGCCCAGCTGGAAAACCTGGCCGAGGCGGTGGCGCAGGTGCACAGCGACCTGGCCGACAGCGAGCGCCAGACCAGTCGCCTGAGCAGCGCCGCCGACGAACTGGTGGACATGGCCGAAGCCAGCAGCGAACGCCTGGCCGAAGTCGGCCTGGACAGCTATCACCAACGCATCTTCGAACTGGCGCGCCAGGGTGCGGATGCCATCGGCCGACGCTTCGAAGAAGACCTGGCCGCCGGCCGCATCACCCCGGAAGCCCTGTTCGATCGCCAGTACCAGCCCCTTCCCGGCAGCCAGCCACCCAAGTACCGCACCCGCTTCGACAGCTATACCGACGGCGTGCTGCCGGCGATCCAGGAGCCGCTGCTGACCCAGCACCCCGGACTGGTGTTCGCCATCGCCTGTACCCCGGAAGGCTACGTGCCGACCCACAACAATGCCTTCGCCCATGCCCCCACCGGCGACCTGGCGGTGGATACGGCGCGCAGCCGCAGCAAGCGCCTGTTCGGCGACCGCACCGGCAAGCGCTGCGGCAGTCATCAGCGGCGGCTACTGCTGCAGACCTACATGAGGGATACCGGCGAGGTGATGCACGACCTCTCAGTGCCGATCCTGGTGAACGGGCGGCACTGGGGCGGACTGCGCCTGGGCTACCGCCCCGATACCGCGCGCTAGGCCGGTTGCAGCTGGGTGACGGCCAGCTTCCAGACTGGTGCTTCCAGCCCCAGCATGCGGCTGGCCTTGTGTTCCAGCAGGCCGTCGAGGGACTCGCCGGGCGCCGGACACGCCGCCTGGGCGGCCAGGTGCAGGATCAGCGCAGGCTTGGGCAGTACGCCATGCAGGCTGTGCACCGCCGCCACCAATTCGCGCAACTCCAGCGGCAGGCGCCAGTGACGCTGCAACTCCGTGGAGAACTCCTGGCTGTAGCGCGCCAGGGCGCGCTCCACCGTGGCCTCGTCGACCACGCCGCCCGCCGCGCACCAGCGCTGCAGCCCCTGCAGCACGGCCAGTTCGCCCAGGCGATGCAGCAGCCCTGCGGTATAGCAGCGCTCGGCGTCTTCGCGGGCATAGCGCAGCGCCAGCAGCCGCGCGCAATCGGCGGCGCGCTGGGCCAGGTGCAGATAGCCTTCGGCGCGCCCGGCCAGCAGCGGATCGGCCAGCCGCGTCGCGCGCTTGAGGCTCAGACCCAGCACCAGGTTGAGGGTGAAGCCCACGCCCAGGCGCGGCAGCGCCTGGCTGAGCGTCTGGCAGGACTGGCCGACGCGCTGGGAAGCGCTATTGGCCGCGGCGATCAGCGTCGCGGTGACCAGCGGATCATGGCTGAACTCGGTCTCCAGTTCGCCCAGGCTGCAGCTGGCGCTGTCGCGGCAGCGCTGGATGATGGCGGGCAGGTCGGCGAACAACGGCACGGCGTCGATCTCCGCGGCCATGCGCTGCAGATAGTCGTCCAGGGTGCCCTCGGGTCCGGGCTGGGTCGCCTGGGCATCCTCTCCCGCGGGCGGCAGGAGGCTGCGCAAGCGCCGCAGCAATTCTTCGGCGTTGTAGGGCTTGACCAGGTAGGCGGTGGGGGCGAGCCGCAGCGCCGCACGGACATAGGCGGCATCGGCCTGGTCGGAAAGCAGGATGACCGGCTGCAGGGGTTGGGTGCCGCGCTGGCGGATACGGCGCAGCAGGTCGAGTCCATCGCAATCGGCAGGGCGTTCGGCGATAACCAGGGCGCATCTCTTGCGCTGGTCCAGTTCGGCGAGGGCCTGGTAGCCATGGCCGTATTCGTGGACCTGGGCGTCGGCGCGTGCGGCCAGGACGAGTGACTTGAGCAGATCCCGGGTCCAGGGATTGGCATCAACGATGAGTATCAAGGGCGGCATCCCAACCAGCTCCTCCCAATGCCAGGCGAAGCGGCGGATGATGCGCCAAAAGGGAACTTTTTGCCAAGTCCATCACAACAAAACCGCCCTCTTTCGAGGGCGGTCGATCAGCACTCAGGCCAATTCGGCAAAGCACTCGCCGATAATGGCCAAGCCGCGATCCAGCTCTTCGTCGCTGGCGGTCAGCGGCACCAGGATGCGCAGCACGTTGCCATAGCTGCCGCAGCTGAGCAGGATCAGGCCTTTCTGGCGCGCGCGGACGACGATCTGGCTGGTCAGCTCGGCATCGGGTTGCTCGACGTCGCCGCCCTTGCCCAGCTCCATGGCGATCATGGCGCCCAGGCCCCGTACCTCGACGATCTGCGGATGCCTGGTCGCCAGTTCACGCAGCCCGGCGGTGAGGCGTTCGCCCACGGCCTTGGAGCGGTCCAGCAGGTTCTCCTGCTCGAAGGTCTCGATCACCGCCAGGGCCGCGGCGCAGGCGATGGGGCTACCGGCATAGGTACCGCCCAGGCCGCCGGGGGTGACGGCATCCATCACCGTGGCGCGACCGGTCACGCCCGACAGCGGGAAACCACCGGCGATGGACTTGGCGAAGGTCACCAGGTCGGCGTCGACGCCCATCTGCTCCATGGCGAAGAAGGTCCCGGTGCGCCCGGCGCCGGACTGGACTTCGTCGGCGATCAGCAGGATGCCATGGGTGTCGCAGAGCTTGCGCAGGCGCTGCATGAAGTCCTTGGGCGCGGCATAGAAACCGCCCTCGCCCTGCACCGGCTCGAGAATGATGGCGGCCACGTCGCCCGGGGCGGCATCGTTCTTGAAGATGCGCTCGACGCTGGCGACGGCGTCATCGACGCTGATGCCGTGCAGCTCGCAGGGATAGAGTGCGCGATAGACGCCGCCGGGCATCAGGCCCATGCCGGCCGAATAGGGCGCGACCTTGCCGGTGAGCGACAGGGTCATCATGGTGCGGCCGTGGTAGGCGCTGGAGAAGGCGATGACGCCGGCGCGCTGGGTGGCGGCGCGGGCGATCTTGACGGCGTTCTCCACCGCTTCGGAGCCGGAGTTGAACAGCGCGGTCTTCTTCGGGAAGTTGCCCGGCACCAGTTCATTGAGCTTTTCGCAGACCTCGACATAGGGCTCGTAGGCCAGCACCTGGAAGCAGGTATGGGAGACCTTGGTCAACTGTTCCTGCACGGCCGCCACCACGCGCGGATGCAAGTGGCCGGTGTTGAGCACGGCAATGCCGCCGGCGAAGTCCAGGAACTCGTTGCCCTCGACGTCCCAGACCTTGGCGTTCTCCGCGCGGGCGACGAAGATCGGATGGGTCTGGCCGACGCCACGGGCGACGGCGGCGCTGCGGCGGTGCATCAGGGAATCGTTGGTGTGGCTCATTGCAGTCCTCGATGGCCGCTCATCGTGCGGCCGGCTACGGAAAAAGCGCGGACCGGATTCCGGGCAGCATACGATGATCGACTGCCAACGGCCCGGCGTCCGCGCCGGGAATATCTGTGGGTCAGGCTGGAGCGCTGTTGGGCTTCGACGGTGGAGCCGTCTCAACCCAACCTACCTTGATCCTAGGTTGGGTTGAGCGCAGTGAAGCCCAACAGGCCCAGCCGAAAGCGGGATCAGACGCCCAGGCAGAGGTATTTGATCTCCAGGTATTCCTCGATGCCGTACTTGGAGCCTTCGCGGCCCAGGCCCGAGGCCTTGACGCCGCCGAAGGGCGCGACTTCGTTGGAGATCAGGCCGGTGTTGATGCCGACCATGCCGTATTCCAGCGCCTCGGCCACGCGGAACACGCGGGACAGGTCGCGGGCATAGAAGTAGGAGGCCAGGCCGAACTCGGTGTCGTTGGCCAGCTCGATGACCTCGGCCTCGTCCTTGAAGCGGAACAACGGCGCCAGCGGGCCGAAGGTCTCTTCCTTGGACACCTTGGCGCTCTTGGGCACCTCGGCAAGGATGGTCGGCTCGAAGTAGCTGCCGCCGTTGGCGTGGGCCTTGCCACCGGCGATGACCTTGGCACCCTGGCTCACGGCGTCGTCGATGTGCTCCTTGACCTTGGCCGCGGCCTTGGCGTCGATCAGCGGGCCGATGGTCACGCCCTCTTCCAGGCCGTTACCGACCTTGAGCTTGGCCACGGCAGCCTTGAACTTCTCGGCGAAGGCCTCGTAGACGCCGTCCTGGATGTAGAGACGGTTGACGCAGACGCAGGTCTGGCCGGCGTTGCGGTACTTGGAGGCGATGGCGCCTTCCACGGCCTTGTCCAGGTCGGCGTCGTCGAAGACGATGAAGGGCGCGTTGCCACCCAGCTCCAGCGACAGCTTCTTGATGGTCGGCGCGCTCTGCTCCATCAGCTTGGCACCGATCTCGGTGGAGCCGGTGAAGGAGATCTTGCGCACGATGGGGCTCTCGGTCAGCTCGGCACCGATCTCGGTGGCGGAGCCGGTGACCACGCTCAGCACGCCCTTGGGGATACCGGCGCGCTCGGCCAGCTCGACCAGGGCCAGGGCCGAATAGGGGGTCTGGCTGGCGGGCTTGATGACCATGGTGCAGCCGGCGGCCAGGGCCGGACCGGCCTTGCGGGTGATCATCGCGGTGGGGAAGTTCCACGGCGTGATGGCGGCGGTGACGCCGATGGGCTGCTTGATCACCAGGATGCGTTTGTCGGCCTGGTGGCCGGGGATGGTGTCGCCATAGATGCGCTTGGCTTCCTCGGCGAACCACTCGATGAAGGAGGCGGCATAGGCGATCTCGCCCTTGGCCTCGGCCAGCGGCTTGCCCTGCTCCAGGGTCATCAGGCGGCCCAGGTCGTCCTGGTTCTCGATCATCAGTTCGTACCAGCGACGCAGCTTGGCCGAACGCTCCTTGGCGGTCAGCGCACGCCAGGCCGGCAGGGCCCGGTTGGCGGCGTCGATGGCGCGCTTGGTCTCGGCGCGGCCGAGCTTGGGAATGGTGCCCAGGGTCTCGCCGGTGGCGGGGTTGTCCACGCTGACGGTGGCACCGCTGTCGGCGTCGATCCAGGCACCGTCGACATAGGCTTGCTGGCGAAACAGGGAAGCATCTTTGAGCTGCATTACGGTCTCCTTGGCTGAAAGGGCCGGAAGCAAGGGCTTGACACCCCTGCGCCTGCGATAGGGTCAGGCCTGGCAACGCTGGCATGGCCACCGTTCAGTGCACCCTGACTCGCCGTGCAAAACGCTACGGCGTTCGAAATATTGAACGCATCCTAGGAGAATCCTGAACCCCTGCGCAAGAGCGAACGAGCCGTTTTCTCATCGACCTCGCCACTGTTTATGCAGCCCCGGCCCGACCCGACGAAACAGTCGTTCAAAATCAACAACATCGTGCATCCGGGCATGGACGGTCCGATGCAAGGTGAGTATGATGGCGACCGATTCAGCGTCACCGAATCGCTGCACTCGTAGCTCAGCTGGATAGAGTACTGCCCTCCGAAGGCAGGGGTCGTGGGTTCGAATCCCGCCGAGTGCGCCATCTCCCCGTTCACCGCCACAACGGTCGTGTGAACACTGCCAAAGCCCGCCATTGCGCGGGCTTTGGCGTTTCTGGCGGTCCTTCGCGACCATTGGATGCCCTGCCCTGGCTGGCGCGGGCCGATCATCGGCCTGATTCGTCTGACCATCACCAGCAACGCCAGGGTGATCTTGGGCTAAGCTGTGTTGACCTGCACCAGGTAAAGCCCACCGGCCGGATGCCGATACCCTGGTGATCACACAGCAAGGAAGCCTGTATGAAATACCTCCTGACCAGCTCGGTTACCCTCTTTCTCGCGGCCCCGGTCTTCACCGAGGACTCCGCCCTCGCCGAGGCCAGCCAGGCCATCCGGCCGGGCCTAGAGGCGGCGGCTCATTCGCTGCACCAGGCGCTCTTGCAAAGCACTGCGGCCGGGAGAGGCCCGGTGGCCGATGGCGCGCGGCTGCAACTGGCAGGACTGGACCGCCAGGCGCGCGCCGCCGACTAGCGCCGGGGCCGCTGGCGAGGGCAAGTAAGAGTTTTACCAAAGCTCGCTCCAGAGCCTGGCCGAACGAAGCGCCCAGCGCAGGTTCTCAAGGGCTTCCCATGGCCTATTCCGCGGCGCCCCGATGAAAGCCCTGTTTCCGCTGTTGCTGTTACCCCTCGCCCTCGGTGCCTGCACCAAGGAGCAGGGTCACCCAGACGATCTCGGTCTGCCCAGCTGCAACCTGGAGCAGCAGCGCGCCTTGCCGGGCGAGTTGGGTGGGTCGATCACCGATCCGCGGCAGGCGCATATTTCCATGCGCGCCAAGGTGCTGCAGGCGGATGTGAGCACGGCGCGGATCGCTCGGCGGATCGGTCAGCAGCAGGCGAACCAGTTCAGCGAGCGCATTGCCCAGGTGCGGCAGCGGAGCGCTGACTTTGTCGAGCAGCAGGGCTTCCTCAGTGCCGCCGAACGCGCCAGTTTCGACCGGGAGTTCGACGCCATCGCCGAGCAGATCTGCCAACCGCGTTAGCGGGTACCGGCCGCTCGCCGGGCCCCTCGGGTCGCAAGGCCCGGGTGTGAGCGGCTAGGATAGCGGGGCCGATCCGGCGGTGAACTCTTGCCGCCGCTTTCTTCCAGCCCTGGGGACGCCCCCGAGATCGGTGGGCAGCGTTCCGGGACGGCCCGGTTACCTAGGAGGCCGTCCGTGGCTTGGTTCTATCTGGTGTGTGCGGGACTGCTCGAGGTGGTCTGGGCGTTTTCCATGAAGCAGTCCGCGGGTTTCTCGCGCCTCACCCCGACGGTGATCACCCTGGTCGCCATGGTGGCGAGCGTGGCGCTCCTGTCGATCTCCATGCGCAGCCTGCCGCTGGGCACCGCCTACACCATCTGGACCGGCATCGGCGCCGTGGGCGCCTTCGTGGTCGGCATCCTGGTGCTGGGCGAGGCGGCGAGTCCGTTGCGGATCCTGGCCGCGGCCTTGATCGTCAGCGGGCTGGTATTGATGAAGCTGACCTCTTCCTGAGAGGGCTTTCGCCTAGCGCAGAACGCCCGCCCGGTCGGCACTGGGCCGGACCAACCAGAGGAACAGCAGGCCACCGAGCAGGCCGCCCACGGCCATTGCCAGCAGCCCCTCCAGGGTGCGCGTGGCGTAGATCAGCACCGGCATGGGGGCGAAGGCGTCGATCAGGCGGATGGCGGCGATCAGGCTGACGCTGGTGGCCAGCGGCAGCAGGCAGGCCCGGTAGGCAACGCTGCCGCGCCCCAGCCAGAAGGCGGCGGCAAAGGCAGGTAACCAAGCGGCGAGCACGATGGCCGCGTAGACAGGTCCGAAGCCCAGCAGATCCTGCAACGAGGTCTGCCAGCGGGTGGCGGCGTCTATCGGCTGCCCCAGGCCCTGCAGCGCGGCCAGATTGTATTGGGTCTGCACCAGGCTGCCCCAGGCGGTGGCCAGCAGCAGGGCGGCGGCGAAGGCCAGCAGGGTGCGGGGTCTGAGCAGGGCGCGCCAGAGCGGTGTGGACATGAGCGGACGTTCTCGAAGAGAGGCTAAGATGGTAGCGACAGCGGATGCCTGCGGTAGACCCTGGCCATGGGCCAAAGCTTCGGGGCCCCGGGCCTGGATTGTGTTACTGATGATGCTGCTGGGCGGTCCGCTGGCCACGGCCGCGCCGACCTACAAGATCGAGACGCTGGCGACCGAACTCGCGCGGCCCTGGTCGCTGGCCTTCCTGCCCGACGGCCGGGCGCTGCTCACCGAGGGCGCCGGACGGCTGCGCCTGTTGGTGCCGGATGCTCAGGGCCGGCTCGCCTTGCAAGCCGAAGCCATAGCCGGGCTGCCCGAGCTGTATAGCGAAGGCCAGGCGGGACTATTCGAGGTGCTGCCGGACCCGGACTTTGCGAACAACCAGCTGCTCTATCTTTCCTACGCCACCGGCACGCGCCAGGCCAATCACCTGCGGGTGATACGTGCCAGGCTGGACGGCATGCGCCTGCAGGACCTCCGCACGCTGTTCACCAGCCAACCGGCCAAGCCCTTTGGCCAGCACTTCGGCGCCCGCATGGCGCTGCTCGGCGACGGCACCCTGGCTATTACCCTGGGCGACGGCAATGTGGAGCGGACCGACGCCCAGCGGCTGGATACCCATCTGGGCAAGATCGTGCGGGTGACCCGCGACGGCCAGGTGCCGGCGGACAATCCCTTCGTCGACCGCCCTGGCGCCCTGCCGGAAATCTACAGCCTCGGCCATCGCAATCCCCAGGGCCTGGTCTGGGTGGCCGAGCGCCAGGCGCTGTACGAGCACGAACACGGCTCCAAGGGCGGCGACGAGCTGAATCTGATCCGCGCCGGCGCCAACTACGGCTGGCCGCTGACCACCGGTGGCGTGGACTACACCGGCGCCCGCATCACGCCGTTCCGCGACCTGCCGGGCATCACCCCGCCGCTGCTGGAGTGGACGCCCTCCATCGCCCCGGCCGGCATGACCTGGTACGACGGCACGGGTTTTCCCGCCTGGCGGGGCAGCCTGTTCGTGGCCGCGCTCCGGGAAAAGTCGGTGCGCCGGATACCGCTGGTGGACGGCAAGCCCGGCCAGCAGGAGCTGTTGTTCCAGGAATTAGACCAGCGCCTGCGCGATGTGCGCAGCGGGCCGGATGGCACTCTCTGGCTGCTCACCGATGGCGAGGAAGGCCAGTTGCTGCGGGTAGTGCCGGGTTAGGTAGTGATTGCAGCCGTGGTGGTTAGCCGGGGTGCCGACCCTACACAGCGCTGTGGCCATGCCGGTGCGACGTAGCGACCGGCCCTACCGGCCGCCGTAGGTTGGGTTGAGCGCAGCGAAGCCCAACACTGCCAAGCTGAACATCCCTGTTGGGCTTCGACGATGAAGCCGTCTCAACCTAACCTACGGTCTATCAAGAGCCTGTGGCAACAACGTTTCGGCTCCAAAGCGAAACGCTCCGTCGAAACGACGAAAATTCCGTCGTTTCGTCAAATAAAGCACAACGATCCGACGCTCTGACGCTCACATCTGGCAGCGCCGCTTTCTAAGCTGGAGCCCTCAACCACGGAGGATCCGCCATGAAAGTCACCCTGCTCGGCGCCGGCCATATCGGCTACACCATTTCGCAATTGCTGCATGCCAGTGGCGACTACCAGGTGACGGTGGCGGATCGTGACGAGCGCGCCCTGGCCGCCATCGCGGCCCTGGGTGTACGGACCCGCACCCTGGATACCGCCGACGCCGCCGCTCTGACCGCCGCCCTGGATGATCAGGACGTGGTGCTCAACGCCCTGCCCTATCACCTGGCGATTCCCGTGGCCCAGGCGGCCAAGACCACCAATACCCACTACTTCGACCTGACCGAAGACGTGAAGGCCACCAAGGCCATCCGCCAGCTGGCCGAGGGCGCGAGCAACGCCTTCATGCCCCAATGCGGCCTGGCGCCCGGTTTCATCGGCATCGCCGCCCATTCGCTGGCCAAGCGCTTCGACAGTGTGCGCGAAGTGAAGATGCGCGTCGGCGCCCTGCCGGAATTCCCCACCAATGCGCTGAAGTACAACCTGACCTGGAGCGTCGACGGCCTGGTCAACGAGTACTGCCACCCCTGCGAGGCGGTGCGCAACGGCGAACTGCAACTGGTGCAGCCGCTGGAAGGCCTGGAGCACTTCTCCCTGGACGGCGTGGAATACGAGGCCTTCAACACCTCCGGCGGCCTGGGTACCCTCTGCGAGACCCTGCAGGGCCAGGTGGAAACCCTCGACTACAAGACGGTGCGCTATCCCGGTCACCGTGACCTGATGAAGTTCCTGCTGGAAGACCTGCGCCTGGCCGGTGACCAGGAGCAGCTCAAGGGCATCCTGCGTGGCGCCGTGCCCACCACCATGCAGGACGTGGTGCTGGTGTTCGTCACCGTCAGCGGGATGCGCGGTGGCAAGCTGGTGCAGGAGGTGTTCAGCCGCAAGATCTTCGCCGCCGAGCGTGACGGCCAGCTGACCAGTGCCATCCAGATCACTACCGCTGCCGGCATCTGCACCGCGCTGGACCTGTTCCGCGAAGGCAAGCTGCCGCAGCGCGGCTTCATCGCCCAAGAGCAGGTGGACATGGACGCCTTCCTGGCCAACCGCTTCGGCACGGCCTACCAGCCGGCCTGATCGCGGAAGCTTAGCGACCGCTGAGGGGTCCATAACGGTACAGCCACCGTTAGAGGACCCCTCGTCATGCTCAGCGTCGCCATCGTCGGTTGCGAACAGATCCACGCCCAGGACTACTTGGACACCAGCCTGGCCGATCCGCGGGTGCGGGTGGTGGCGGTGGCCAGTGAGCGCGATCCAGAGCGTGCCCAGCGCCTTGCCGCGCCCCATGGCCTGCCGGTGCTGGACGACTTCCGGCAGCTGCCCGCGGTGGACCTGGCCTTCGTCACCACCGCCATCGATGACCATGAAGCCGCGGTGGCGGCCTTGCTGCCCTGCGCCCGTCACCTGTTCGTGGAAAAGCCGCTGGCCGTCTCGGCCGCGCGGGCCACGGCCCTGGCCGAGCGACTCGCCGGACGCTCCTGCTTCAGCGGCTTCTACCTGCGTACCGACCCGGCCTTGCAGCAGCTGCGCCAGCTGGCGCGGGATGGCGCCATCGGTACCCTCACCCACCTGTCACTGACCGCGGGCCATCCGGGACTGCTGGAGGGCTGGCTGAGCGAGTGGCCGGCGCACCTGGACGAGGCGCGCATGGGCTACGGCGCCTTCGGCGACCTGGCGGTGCATCTGCTCGACTTCAGCGCCTGGCTCACCGACCAGCCGCTGACGGTGGAGCATTGCCGCCTGGAGCGCGACGCCCGCTGGCCGCTGGATCACGGTGGCGAGGCCCTGCTCAGCTCCGGCGGGTTGCCGATCCACCTGCGCGCCAGCGCCACCCTACGTGGCCCGCGGCTGGCCATCCGGCTGGACGGCAGCGCGGGAACGCTGGAAGTCTCCGCCGGACGGCTGCTGCTTCACGATGCCCAGGGCAACCGACAGGTACTGGCCGAGGGCCTGGATCCCGGCGTGCCCCAGGGGGCCCTGGCGGTATTCGACCGGTTGCTCGGCCAGGAGCGCCCGGAACTGGCCACCCTGGATGCGGCGCTGGCCGCCAATCGTCTGCTGGATCAGCTCTATGGACGGGGCTGAGGTGGCGGATGGCCTGCTCTAGAGCCCGCCCGGTGGTGTTAAAGGTCATCTGATAAGTGCCGATAGCAAGGGCATCCGGTGCAATCTGGCTGGCATCCCTCGCTGAAAGGAACTCCCCAATGGTCTGGTTCAACAATCTGGCGCTGGCGAAGAAACTCGCGATCGCCTTCGGTCTCTGTACGCTCATCACCCTGGGCATAGGTGCGGTCGGCATGAACGGGCTCCGGAGCCTGAATGGCCTGCTGGATTCGGTGCTGAACAACAATCTGCTGTCCATCACCCGGCTCAACGATGCCAAGAACAACGTGATCGGCCACAACCGCGACATCTTCCGGTTGATGTCGATGGTCTATGCCAACGCGCCCCAGACCGAGCAGGACCGCATCATCGCCTCGCTGCGATCCAACCAGGCCGATGCCGAGAAGCCCTTCGCCGACTACCGCGCAACGCCCTTGCAAGCGGATGAAAAAGTCGCGGGCGACGCCTTCGAGGGTGAGTGGAAGACCTATATCGCCGGCATCGACACCGTCCTGGCGCGCCTGGCCGCCAAGGACGTGGCCGGTGCCAACCAGCTGTTGAACGAGCAGGTGCAGCCCAGCTATCGCAAGACCATGGCCGCCTTCAAGATCATGGTGGAGTCCAACAAGCGCCAGGGTAACGAAGCCGGCGCCGCGGCGATCGCCACCTACGGCAAGGCCTTCTGGATGCTCGCCGGCGGCCTGCTGCTGGCGGTGCTCTGCGCCCTGGTCCTGGGCATCGTCATCACCCGCATGATCGTCAGCCCGATCCGTGAAGCCGTGTCCAGCGCCGAGCGCGTCGCCGAGGGCGACCTGACCCAACCGATCCAGAGCACGCGCCGCGACGAAGCCGGCCAGCTGCTGCAAGCCCTGGGCGGCATGCAGCGCAGCCTGAAGGATACCGTGCAGCAGATGGCCGGCGCCTCCAGCCAGCTGGCCGCGGCCGCCGAGGAATTGCACGCCGTGACCGAGGAGACCTCGCGCGGCCAGGTTCGCCAGCATGACGAAGTGCAGCAGGCGGCCACCGCGGTCAACCAGATGACCGCCGCCGTGGAAGAGGTCGCCCGCAACGCCGCCTCCACCTCCACCGCTTCCCAGGAGACCAGCCATGAGGCCCAGCAGGGTCGCGAGCAGGTGCAGCAGGCGGCCAAGGCCATGGCGGTGATGACCGAGGAAATCACCGACTCCACCCAGAAGGTGCAGACCCTGGAAGGCCAGATCCGCGAGATCGGCAAGGTGCTGGAGGTCATCCGCGGCATCGCCGAGCAGACCAACCTGCTGGCGCTCAATGCCGCCATCGAAGCGGCCCGCGCCGGCGAGCAGGGGCGCGGCTTCGCCGTGGTGGCGGACGAGGTCCGTGCCCTGGCCCACAGAACCCAGGGCTCCACCGGCGAGATCGAGCGCATGATGAGCACCGTGCGCAGCAGCGCCGAAGAAGCGGTGAGCGCCATGCACAAGAGCCAGTCGCTGGCGGACGACACCCAGCAGCGGGCCAACCGCGCCGGCGAGGCGCTGGAGCGGATCACCGCCGGGGTGGCGCGGATCGAGGAACGCAACCTGGTGATCGCCAGTGCGGCGGAGGAGCAGGCCCAGGTGGCTCGCGAAGTGGACCGCAACCTGGTCAACATCCAGGACCTGTCCACCCAGACCGCGACCGGCGCCCAGCAGACCGCCGCGTCCAGCCAGGAACTGTCGCGCCTGGCCACGTCCTTCCAGGGCCTGGTAGCGCAGTTCCGTTATTGAGAAACGACTGCGACCAGCGGTTGGCCTGCCGCCACCCAGCGGGCGGCAGGCTTCAAGCGCAACGGCGGGGCCTGGCGTGCCACGCGCAGCCAAGCGGCAGGGAACATTGCCCGCCAGAGCGGTTCTGAGCAGAACCTCTCGATTGGATGCGCCCATGCCCTTCACCTACGACGCCCGCCGCAGCTATCGCCTGATCGGCCTGGACGACGGGCGGCTGGCCGGCCAACTGCTGTGCGGTCAGCTCTACATCATGGTCACGGGCGACGGCACCCTGCCCCAGTCCTATGCCCAGCTGGAAGATGACCAGTTGCGCACCGCCGCGGGCGACCTGATCGGCTGTCGCGAGGCGGACATCCTCACCCTGCAACGTACCGGTGTCGCCCTGCGCTTGGAGCCGCTCGACACCTGAAGGCTGGCGCTAGCGTGGCCCAGCCTGGCCAGGACCACCCGCAGGT
>CAUQPA010000036.1:0-15423 GCA_963519325.1 uncultured Pseudomonas sp.
CACCAGCATGGTCCAGAGCAACGGGAGCTGGAACAGTGCCAAGGCGGCGAAGGCCAGGCTGGCGACGCCGAGCGCCAGCCAGCGGCCACGCAGGGGCTGGAGGAGCTTGATGGCCATGGCGACCAATAGGCCGGCGGCGGCGGCTGCCAGACCGGCGAAGGCGCGACCGACCAGGGGATCGTCGTGGTAGCTATCGTAGAGCACGCCCAGGCCGACCACGACCAGCGTCGGCCCGATCAGCAAACCGGCTGCCGCCGCCAGGGCGCCACTCCAGCCGGCGAATCTCATGCCCACCGCCACCGACAGATTGATGATATTGCCGCCCGGCAGGAACTGACACAGGCCGAGCAGTTCGGTGAATTCCTCGGCCGATAGCCAGCGCCGCTTCTCCACCAGATACCGCCGCGCCAGGGGTAGTACCCCGCCGAAGGCGGTAATGCCCAGGCCGAAAAAGCCCAGGAACAGATCGCGGCGCCGTGGTCGGCTTGAAGGAGAGACGGTATCCATGGGTGGGCCTGCGTTATAGCCAGAGCGACAACAATAGCGTACCCGCGAGGCCAGTGACGGAAACCAATGTCTGGAGTATCGAGCAGACCCATAGGGTCTGCTCGAGCTCCAGCCGAGCTACTTGCGCACCATCCAGAAGCCTGCGTCGTTGACGTAGCAGAAAAACACCGTGCCCGCGCCAATGGCCAGCGCAATCAAGGCTGCCTGGGGGCCGGCCAGACCTGCCACGACCGGAGCCAGGATACCCGCCGCGATGGTGGTGGTCGCGACCGTCGCCGAACCGGTCGCCTGGCGCAGGGCCACGGCGATCAGCCACGCCGGCAGGATGTAGGGCAGGTGAGCGCCCTCCGCCACTTTCGCCACGGTGTGGCTCATACCAGCATCCAGCAGCGTCTGCTTGAGCCCGCCCCCGGCACCGATGGTGAGCAGCAGGGCAGCGATGGGGGCCAGACGCTTGCGCAGCACCCCGCCGACTCGCTCGCGCGGCATGCCGCTGCCCCAGCCGAGCAGCACGGTCGCGGGGAGCACCGCGAGCCCAAGGGCGATCAGCGGCTCGCCAAGAAACTTCAGGCCCTCCGCCAGACCGCTATGGGGATCCAGCGCGACCTTGGCGAAGGTGCTGCCGAGCATCAGCAGCACGGGCAACAGGATCACCTGCAGGGACAGGCCGAAACCCGGCTGGCGAGGATGACGGCCGGTACGGCGATGGCGAAGCCCAGCACCCTGGTGAGGCCGAGGTCGGCATGCAGAGCCCCCACCGCGATCAAGGGGCCGGGGTGAGGCGGCAGCAGCAGCTGGCCGGAACGCTGGGCCATCACGAAGATGATGGGCACCATCAGCACCAGCCCGATCTCGAAGAACAAGGGCAGGCCAATCACCATGGCCACCAACGCCATCGCCCAGGGCAGGCTACGTCCCCTGCCCAGCCCAACAGGGTGCTGGCGATGCGGTCGGCAGCGCCCGCTTCGGCCAGCAAGCCCCCCAGCAGCGAACCCAGGGCAATGATGATCCCCGCCTCACCTAGGATGCTGCCCGCGCCTTTGCTGAAGGCCTTGGCCACCGCGTCGGCAGGCAGTCCGGCGCCCAGGCCGGCGATGAAGGTGCCGATGAGAATGGCCAGGAACGGCGGCAGCCGGGTGATACCGATCAGGACGACGAAGGCCAGGATGGCGGCCAGACAGCAAAGGATGACTCGGGTGTCATGGGCGACCCAGGCGAGCGCAGCGGGAGCCACGGCTGACTCCTTGTAACTTATTGTTTCAGGATCACCATCACTGAAACGCCGCTGCAAGTACGACGCAAATCGAAGTGATCCGGCGACAACCCCTGTCCCTTATTGCACTTAGCCAGCGAACCTCAGCCGTTTCGTACGATCCTAATAGCGGTCGGTCGTGACCGATCCCCTTCCCTCTTTGCTTGCAGGCGGTTGGCATGAACGAAACCTCTACCCTTTGGCAGCAGACCCTCGCTCAGTTCCGCGATGGCACCGGCTCCACCCTGCCGACTCCTGGCAGTGGCGCCGCAGCTACCGTGGCGGCTGCGCTGGGCGTCGCGCTGATCCTCAAGGGTCTCAAGCTCAGCCAGCAGCGCCAGCCGGTGACGCGACATGCCGAGCTGATCGCCGTAGGTGAACGCCTGCAGGAAGCCTTGAGCACCTGTGCCGACGCCGATGTGCAAGCCTTCGCCAACTACCTGGAGGCGGACCGCCAGGCCAGCGGCGCCACCCAGGAAGGGGAGCGCCGCCAGCAGGCGCTCAACCTGGCCGCCGCCAACGCGGTGCAGATTCCGATCGCCACCGCGCAGCTGTGCCTGGAAGCGCTCGACCTGGCGGTCACCGCCACGCCCCTGACCATAGAGCCGCTGCGCAGCGATACCCTGGCCGGCGGTCGCCTGGTGCATGGCGCCCTCGGCGCCGTGCTCACCACCGTCGATGCCGATCGCAACGGGCTGAAGTCCGGAGACGCCCGCGAAGCCGCCCGGCAGATGCGCGACAAGCTCCAGCAACAGGCCGACCAGCGCCTGGCCCAGCTGCGTGCCACCCCCGTCCCTCCCGCCATGGGCTGAGGGAGCATGTTGGGACGTCTAGGCTGGATCCTGCGCGGCTGTCAGCGGCGGCTGTGGTTTCGCGCCACCCTGTTCTCGCTCGCCGGGGTAGCGACCGCACTACTCGCCCTGCTGCTGCGCGACCATATCCCGGCCACGCTACCGGCCAAGGTCGGCGCCGACGCCGTCGACAAGATCCTCACCATCATCGCCAGCAGCATGCTGGCGGTGACCACCTTTTCCCTCAGCACCATGGTGACGGCCTATAACGCCGCCGCCAGCAGCGTGACGCCCCGCGCCTACCCGCTGCTGCTGGAGGACAGCACCACCCAGAATGCCCTGGCCACCTTCCTGGGCTCCTTTCTCTTCAGCCTGGTCGGCATCATCGCCCTGAGTACCGGTCTCTATGGCGACAACGGCCGCGTGGTGCTGTTTGCCGTCACCCTGGTGGTGATCCTGCTGATCGTCTTCACCTTGCTGCGCTGGATCGATCATCTGTCGCGCCTCGGTCAGTTGGACGCCACCAGCGACAGCATCGAGGCCGCCGCCCAGCGCAGCCTGGAGCGCTGGCTGTCCATCCCGCACCTGGGTGGCGTGGCCGCACCGCGCGACCAGGCACCCGCCGGCCGGCCGGTACTGGCCGACCGTACCGGCTACCTGCAACGGGTCGACATGCCCTTGCTCGC
Source organism: uncultured Pseudomonas sp. (assembly GCA_963519325.1). GTDB lineage: Bacteria > Pseudomonadota > Gammaproteobacteria > Pseudomonadales > Pseudomonadaceae > Chryseomonas. The sequence goes on from CAUQPA010000036.1 coordinate 3,237, forward strand.
CGACCTCTGCGGCGAGCAAGGTCGTCTGCGCCTGGCCGTGCTGCCGGGCGCCTTCGTCGACCCAGCGCAGCCACTGCTCTGGGTCAAAGGCCTGGCACCGGAACGCGACGAGCGATTGCGCGCAGCATTCATCTTGGATGCCCGCCGGCTTCACGACCAGGATCCGCGCTTCGGCCTCACCGTTCTGGGCGAAATCGCCACCGGGGCGCTGGTGCCATCCCGCAGCGACTCGGGTACCGCCATCGCTATTCTCGGCCGGGCGCAACGACTGCTGACCTCGCTCACCGAGGTACGCGAGCCAGTTGAGCCCCACTACCCGCGGATCGAGGTCCCGGAGTTGTCGCTGGATGATCTGTTCGACGACTTCTTCCTGCCGGTGGGCCGCGACGCCGCGCCCCTGGTGGAAGTGGGCATGCGCCTGCAGAAGTCCCTGGCGCGCCTGGCGGTCCAGGGCGATTCAAGGATGAAGCGTGAATGCCTGAGGCACTCGCGCCTGGCCCTGGCCCGCGCCGAGGCGGCCCTTGGCCAAGCCGAGGACCGGGCCATCCTCCAGCAACTCGCCGCGGACGTCGAACGCCTCTGTGTGCCGGAGACGGCCTAGTCGGGCGCGATCGCCATACACGCCTCCGACATGCTCGTGCCTGCCCGCCCGAGCCAGCTATCATGACGCGCTAGAGGAATTCCGAAACGGCGACAGATCATGATCGAAGTAACCGAACGCTCCATCGCCGAGCTGCGTCTCGCACTCGAAACCGGCCAGACCACCGCGGTGCAACTGGTCTCCGCCTACCTTGCGCGTATCGACGCCTATGACGCGCCCGGTACGCCGACGGCGCTCAATGCGGTGGTCGTCCGCAACCCCGACGCCCTGGCCGAAGCCGCCGAATCCGACCGCCGGCGCGCCCGCGGCGAGACACTGGGCCCGCTGGATGGCATCCCCTATACCGCGAAGGACAGCTATCTGGTCAAGGGTCTCACGGCCGCCTCCGGCAGCCCGGCATTCAAGGACCTGGTCGCGCAGCGCGACGCCTTTACCGTCGAGCGCCTGCGCGCCGCCGGGGCCATCTGCCTGGGCAAGACCAACATGCCGCCCATGGCCAACGGCGGCATGCAGCGCGGCGTGTACGGGCGTGCCGAAAGCCCCTATAGCGCCCGCTATCTCACCGCGCCCTTCGCTTCCGGGTCGTCCAACGGGGCCGGCACCGCGACGGCAGCCAGCTTCGCTGCCTTCGGCCTGGCCGAGGAAACCTGGTCAAGCGGGCGCGGCCCGGCCTCCAACAACGGACTCTGCGCCTATACCCCCTCGCGCGGAGTCATCTCGGTGCGGGGTAACTGGCCGCTGACCCCGACCATGGACGTGGTGGTGCCCTATGCCCGCACCATGGCCGACCTGCTGGAGGTGCTGGACGTCGTGGTGGCCGATGATCCCGATCCCTCGGGCGACCTCTGGCGGCTACAGCCCTGGGTGCCGCTACCCCAGGCCTCGGCGGTGCGCCCGCCGCGCTACCAGGCCTTGGCCGCCGGCCCCAACGCCTTGGCCGGCAAGCGCCTCGGCGTACCGCGCATGTTCATCAACCAGGACCCGGACGCCGGCACCAGCGAAAGCCCCGGCATCGGCGGCCCCACCGGCCAGCGCATCCACACCCGGGAGTCGGTCATCGCCCTTTGGGAAGAGGCCCGCGCCGCCCTGGAAGCCGCCGGCGCTACCGTGGTCGAGGTGGACTTCCCGCTGGTGTCCAACTGCGAAGGCGATCGCCCCGGCGCGCCCACGGTATTCAACCGCGGCCTGGTCTCCAAGGAATTCCTCCACGACGAACTCTGGGATCTGTCCGCCTGGGGCTTCGATACCTTCCTGCGCGACAACGGTGATCCCGCGCTCAATCGCCTGGCCGACGTGCAAGGCGACCTGATCTTTCCCCACGAGCCGGGGACCCTACCCAACCGCGAAGGCGACCTGGCCGCCGGTATGGCCGAATACGTGCGCATGGCCGAGCGCGGCCTGAAGTCCTGGCAGGAGATCGCCACGCTGCCCGACGGCTTGCGTGGCCTCGAGCACACCCGCAAGATCGATCTGGAGGACTGGCTGCACGCCCAGGGCCTGGACGCGGTGATTTTCCCGACGGTGGCCGACGTGGCGCCCGCCGACGCCGAGATCAACCCCGCCTCTGCGGACATCGCCTGGAGCAACGGCGTCTGGGTCGCCAACGGTAACCTCGCGATTCGCCACCTGGGCGTACCGACCGTCACCGTGCCCATGGGCGTGATGGCCGACATCGGCATGCCCGTTGGCCTGACCTTCGCCGGACGGGCCTATGACGATTCGAACCTGCTCAGGCTCGCCGCCGCCTATGAGGCCACCGGGTCGAAGCGCAGGGTGCCGCCGCGTACCCCGCCGCTCGGCACGCGCTGAAAAGCATCGCCACGGTCCCCTGGCCGGTGACCGCGGCGATGCTCGACGGCGAGCCGTCACCCGCGAGAGTGCGGTTGGTCGTTCAGTGGTCGCCTGCTCGGCGAACCAGCCTAGGACGCTTCGCGCGAGGCAGCGAAGCGCTGGCAGGCGTCTCTGAAGGCGTCCAGAAGCCGCAGGGATTCGGGGGTATCGCGGAAATTCCACTCCGGGTGCCACTGCACACCTATGACGAACCCGGGCGCGTCGCGCAACGACACCCCTTCGACCAACCCATCCGGCGCCAGCGCTTCGATACGCAGTCCACTGGCCAGACGGTCGATGCCCTGACTGTGCAGGGAATTCACCTCGAACGTCGGCGGCAAGCCAAGCTGCTCGAACACCCCGCCCGGCGGTACCTGCACCGGATGCCTGGGCGCGTACTGCTCGCCCAGCACCTCGCTCTGGGGCTCGCGATGGTCACCGTAGCCGGGCAGTTCCTGTACACGTTGGTGCAGGCTGCCACCGAGGGCCACGTTGAGCTCCTGGAAGCCGCGACAGATGCAGAACACCGGGACGCCCCGGTCGATCGCCAGGCGCAGCAGCGGCAGCGTGTAGGCATCGCGCTGGGCATCGTGATGGGTGCCGGCCAGACTGTCCGGCCCCTGGTAGTGACGAGGCTCGACGTTGGACGGCGAGCCGGTGAACAGCAGTCCGTCCAGCCGGTCCAGCAGCGCCAGCGGATCGCTCGGCACGCTGCGCGCCGGCAGCAGCACCGGCAATCCGGCATGGCCAGCCGCCTCGACGTACTTGTCGCCAACAGTATGGGAATCGTATTTGCCAAGCGTCTGCCGGCAGGCCGTCACGCCGATCAGGGGCATAGGTGACATGGCTATCCTCCAGAGAGGCCCGCCCTTGCAGCGCGGGCGGACGAATTCAAATGCCCAGGCGATCGCGCAGCTGATAGTAGGTCGCACCGAGGGCGGTGAAGGGCACCCGGAGCAGTTGGCCACCCGGAAACGGATAATGCGGCAGGCCGGCGAAGGCATCGAAGCGCTCCGCCTGGCCGCGCAAGGCTTCGGCCAGCACCTTGCCCGCCAGATGGGTATAGGTGACGCCGTGGCCGCTGCAGCCCTGGGAGTAGTAGACGTTGTCGCCGAGCCGGCCGACCTGGGGCAACCGCGACAGCGTCAGCAGGAAATTGCCGGTCCAGGTGAAGTCGATCTTCACGTTCTTAAGCTGCGGAAAGGTCTGCAGCATCTTCGGCCGGATGATGGCCGCGATGTCCGCCGGGTCGCGCGCCCCATAGACCACGCCACCTCCGTAGATCAGCCGGCGATCGGCGCTGAGCCGGAAGTAATCGAGCAGGTAGTTGCAGTCTTCCACGCAGTAGTCCTGCGGCAGCAGGCTGCGCGCCAGTTCCTCCGATAGGGGTTCGGTGGTGAGCACCTGGGTCCCGCAGGGCATGGACTTGGCAGCCAGCTCCGGCACCAGTCCGCCCAGGTAGGCGTTGCCGGCCACCACGACGAAGCGCGCCCTCACCTGCCCCTTCGCCGTGTGCACCACGGGGTTCGCACCGCGGTCGATGCGGATCGCGGCGCTTTGCTCGTAGAGCCTGCCGCCCAGCGAGGCCACGGCCGCCGCCTCGCCCAAGGCCAGATTGAGCGGATGGATATGGCCACCGCTGCGATCCAACATGCCACCGAGATAACGCTCGGTGCCGACAACGTCCCGAATGCCCCGCTCGTCGAGCAATTCCAACTGGGTATGGCCGTAGCGCTCCCAGAGTTTCTTCTGCGCCTGCAGATGGCCCAGCTGCTTGCTGGTCAGGGCGGCAAAGACGCCGCCGTCTTTCAGGTCGCACTGGATGTTGTAGCGCGCGATCCGCTCACGAATGATGCGCCCGCCCTCGAAGGCCATCTCGCCGAGCAGCTGCGCCTGCCTGGCCGGTAGCTGTCGCTCGATGACATCGATGTCGCGGCTGTAGCTGTTGACGATCTGCCCGCCATTGCGCCCGGAAGCGCCGAAGCCGACGCGAGCCGCTTCCAGCACCGTCACACTGAAGCCGTGCTCCAGCAGGAACAGCGCGGTGGACAGCCCCGTGTAGCCGGCACCGATGATGCACACGTCGCTCTCGACGTTGTCTGCGAGCTGCGGATACTCCGTGTGCAGATTGCGGGAGGCCGCATAGTAACTGCCGACATGGTGTTGCATGGTGTGATTCCTCTGCCTACGGATCCGACGCCGAGGTCGGGATCGCCGCGCCTGTCCAGCCTCGGCCGCAGGTCGCCTTGAGTTCGCGGTATGGGAGCGCACAGGACGTCCTGCGCGCTCCGGTGAGCAAATTAACTGAAGTCGTCGAAGGACACTGAGGTGCCGATAGCGGCGGACGGTCTGCTGCGACCACCGTCGGCGGACGCGCTGTCCTGTCGCCCTGCCCGGTTATCGCCGCTCCCGCTGTGCCAACCGCTCCATGATGACGCTCCTTACACGGTATGCAGATACCAGTTGTATTCGAGATCGGAGATGGTGGTTTCGAACTCCTCCAACTCGGCCTCCTTGCAGGCCACGAAGATGTCGATGTACTCCGGGCTGATGTACTGGTTCATCACCGCGCTGTCATCCAGCCGCCGCAGCGCATCGCGCAGGTTGTTCGGCAGACTCTGCTCGAGCTGCTCATAGGAGTTGCCACAGACCGGGGCGCAGGGCTCCAGTCGCTGGGTCAGGCCGTGATGGATGCCGGCCAGGATGGACGCCATCATGAGATAGGGATTGGCATCGGCGCCAGCCACCCGGTGTTCGATACGAATCGCGTCGCTGCTGCCGGTCGGCACCCGTACCGCCACGGTCCGGTTGTCGAGCCCCCAGCTCGGTGCGTTCGGCACATAGAACTGGGCACCGAAACGCCGGTAGGAGTTGACGTTCGGGCAGAGGAAGGCCATCGACGCCGGCAGGGTTTCGAGGATGCCCGCGATGGCCTGGCGCAGCGGTGTGTGGTGCTCCGGATCGTCGGTCGCGAAGATGTTCTGCCCGGTCTGCTTGTCCAGCAGCGAGATGTGTACGTGCAAGCCATTGCCCGCCTGGCCGGGATAGGGCTTGGCCATGAAGGTGGAATCCATCTCATGGTCGTAGGCGATGTTCTTGATCAGCCGCTTGAGGAGCACCGCGTAGTCGCAGGCCTTGATGGCGTCTTCGACATGATGGAGGTTGACCTCGAACTGCGCCGGCGCACTCTCCTTGACGATGGCGTCGGCGGGAATTCCCTGCTCCTTGGCGCCTTCGAGCATGTCCTGCAGGCAATCCACGTACTCGTCCAGGTCGTCGATCAGATAGACCTGGGTGGAGACTGGCCGCTTGCCGGAGATCGGTGAGCGCGGCGGCTGTGGCCGGCCGTTCACGTTCTCCTGGTCGATGAGATAGAACTCCAGTTCGAAGGCCGCGCAGATGGTCAGGCCCAGGTCGTCGAACTGCTTGACCACCCGGCGCAGCACTTCGCGCGGATCGGCGAAGAACGGCGCGCCGTCCAGCTCGTGCATGGTCATTAGCAGCTGAGCGGTTGGCCGTTTCTGCCAGGGCTCGTAGCTCAGGGTACCGGGAAGGGGGAAACAGGTACGGTCGGCGTCGCCGATATGGAGCCCCAGTCCGGTGCTCTCCACCGTTGAGCCGTTTATGTCCAGGGCGAACAACGAGGCCGGCAGGTTGATACCGCGCTCATACACCTTGGGAAGGCTGGCCCGCTCGACCCGCTTGCCCCGGATGACGCCGTTCATGTCGGTGATCAACAGATCGACATACTGGATCTCGGGATGGTCGCGGAGAAAGCCGTTGGCTTCCGTCAACTGGACGACGCGGGGGGCTATCGAATTCATGGAAAGGCATCCTTGGCTGGCCCGCTTCGTGGTGTTCGCTCGTGTCGATCTGGCAGCGCGGCTGTGAGGGGCGAGTCCCAGCGGGCAGCGACGTCCCAAGCGGTATCCGTCTTTTCGACGGATTGCCCTGGACGGGCCTGGCCAGTATAAATTGGCACTAGCGCAACCCATATTGGCGAATTGGCAAAGGAAGAATGCACGGATGCAATATCAGATCAGTCATGCCGACCTGAAGCTCGTACTGGCGCTGGTTCGCGGCCGTACGCTGGCGCGCGCGGCCGAGCAGTTGCAGGTCGACGTCTCCACGGTCTTCCGGGCCATTCGTAAGCTCGAGGCCAATCTGCACCTGGCCCTGTTCGACAAGACCCGCCGTGGCTATACCCCTACCCAGAGTGCCAAAGCGCTGGCCGAACAGGCCGAGCGTGCCGAGCAGGCCCTCGACGCGGCTCGGATAGCCCTCACCCAGGGTGAGAACGTGATCAGTGGCACGGTGCGCCTGACCTGTACCGACGCGGTCTTGCGCAGCCTGCTCCTGCCCGGCCTCGCCGAACTCATGCCGCGCTATCCCGCCGTCGCCCTGGAAGTGGCCACCTCGAACACCTTCGCCAGCCTGAGCCGGCGGGATGCCGATATCGCCATCCGCCTGTCGAACGCCCCACCCGAGCACCTGGTCGGCCGCTGTCTCGGGCGCAGTTCCTATTTCGTCTGCGGGCATGCCCGCTATCGTGAAGGCTACGGGCAGGCCGCAACCGAACTGCCCTGGATCGCGCCCGACGACTCCCTGGCGGAGCACGTTTCGGTCACTTGGCTACGCCAGGCCTATCCCAGCCTCACTGCCCGCTATCGCTGCAGCAGCATGTCCGCGGTCGGGAGCCTGGTGGGTGCTGGCCTCGGCGTGGCCGCCCTGCCCGACTTCATGATCGGCAGCCTCGATGGTGTCGAGCGCCTCAGCCCGGCACTGGACGGCTGCGACACCGACCTCTGGCTGCTGACGCGCCCGGACAACCTATCGTTGCGCTCGGTACAGATCCTCTTCGATCAGTTGGCCGAGTTAGTCAGGGTGCGGCTAGCGACTGTCTGTCAGGCATAAGTCTCCAGGTGCATGTCGAGTGACTTCGACCTCTAGCCATGCTAGCAACTGATTGCTTCTCGACGACCTCAACCGCGACTGCAGCCTCGGACGCTCCCAAGGTTTGCCTTTTGAGGGTACTCCCTGCACGCTGGCTCGCTCAGTCCAAAACGATAGGCAGACCGTGACGCGGACTCTTCACATAGCCGCAGCGATTCTGTTGAACGAACGTCAGCAGATGCTGCTCGTGCGCAAGCGGGGTACCACGGCGTACATGCAACCCGGCGGCAAGGTGGACGGCGGCGAGCAACCCCTCGAAGCCCTCATACGGGAGCTGGAAGAAGAACTTGGCCTGGTCGTCGCGCCCGCCGATGCCACCTTCCTTGGCCAGTACCAAGCGCCGGCGGCCAATGAGCCTGGCTTCACCGTCGACTGCGCGCTCTATCAGGTAGCCTTGCCAGCCAACTGCCAGGCCACTGCCGCCGCCGAGATCGAAGAAGCCCTTTGGGTCTCGGTGTTGGAGCCCAGCGACCTGGAGCTGGCCCCGCTCACTCGCGATCTGATCTTTCCCTTGCTAGCGCAGCGGATCTGCCCCAGTAGCGCCCCTCGCTAGGCAGGCGACCGGCGACCGCCAACCGCTCGTCGGTCGACGCACCGGGGCGGCATTCGCCTGCGTCGACCCAGGATGTGCAACCACCCAGCACCGCGAGGGTGCCCTCCTCCCCTGCGCCCGCTACAATGCGCGCCTTGCCGTGCCACGCCTGATCGAGAAGAATCGCCATGTCCCTGCCCAAGCATCATCTGGAATTGCTCAGCCCTGCCCGCGACGTGGGTATTGCGCGCGAAGCCATCCTGCACGGGGCCGACGCCGTCTACATCGGTGGGCCGAGCTTCGGGGCACGGCATAACGCCTGTAACGAGGTGAGCGAGATCGCCGGGTTGGTGGAATTCGCCCGGCGCTATCATGCGCGGGTGTTCACCACCATCAACACCATCCTGCATGACGATGAGCTGGAGCCCGCGCGTAAGCTGATCCACCAGCTGTACGATGCCGGTGTCGATGCGCTGATCGTGCAGGACCTGGGCGTACTGGAACTGGACATCCCGCCGATCGAGCTGCACGCCAGCACCCAGACCGACATCCGCACCCTGGGCCGGGCCAGGTTTCTCGACCAGGCCGGCTTTTCCCAGCTAGTGCTGGCCCGTGAGCTGAACCTCAAGGAAATCGCGGCCATCGCCGCCGAGACCGAGGCGGCCATCGAGTTCTTCATCCATGGCGCCCTGTGCGTGGCCTTCTCCGGCCAGTGCAACATCTCCCATGCCCAGACCGGCCGCAGCGCCAACCGCGGCGACTGCTCCCAGGCCTGTCGCCTGCCCTACACCCTCAAGGACGAAAAAGGCGGCGTGATCGCCTACGAGAAACACCTGCTGTCGATGAAAGACAACAACCAGAGCGCCAACCTGCGCGCCCTGGTCGAGGCCGGCGTGCGCTCCTTCAAGATCGAGGGGCGCTACAAGGACGTAGGCTACGTGAAGAACATCACCGCCTACTACCGCCAGTTGCTCGACGACATCCTCGAAGACCGCAGTGACCTTGCCCGTGCCTCCAGCGGTCGCACGGCACATTTCTTCGTGCCCGATCCGGACAAGACCTTCCACCGCGGCAGCACCGACTATTTCGTCACCGACCGCAAGATCGATATCGGCGCCTTCGATTCGCCGACCTTCACCGGTCTGCCGGTCGGCCAGGTGGAAAAGGTCAACAAGCGCGACTTCATGGCCGTCACCCAGGAGCCGCTGTCCAATGGCGATGGGCTGAACGTGCTGGTCAAACGCGAGGTGGTGGGCTTTCGCGCCAACGTCGCGGAGCTCAAAGCCGAGTTCGAGGAAGACGGCGCGAAGCGCTACCGCTACCGCGTCGAGCCCAACGAAATGCCCGAGGGGCTGTTCCGGCTGCGGCCGAATCACCCGCTCTCGCGCAACCTGGACCACAACTGGCAGCAGGCACTGCTCAAGACCAGCGCCGAGCGGCGCATCGGCGTGCGCTGGCAGGCCGAGTTGCGTGAGGAACGCCTGACGCTGACCGCCACCAGCGAGGAAGGCGTGAGCGTCACCGTCACTCTGGACGGCCCCTTCGGCGCAGCGAACAAGCCGGAACAGGCGCTGGACGGCCTCCGCGATCTCCTGACTCAGCTCGGCACCACCGAGTACCATGCCCTGGACGTGGCCCTGGATGCGCCCCAGGCCTTCTTCGTGCCCAATTCGCAACTCAAGGCGCTGCGGCGCGAGGCCATCGAACAGCTGACCGCCGCCCGCGTCGCGGTCCACCCGCGCGGCCGCCGCAAGGCCGAGACCAATCCGCCGCCGGTGTACCCCGAGTCGCACCTGTCGTTCCTCTACAACGTCTACAACCAAAAGGCCCGCGATTTCTACCATCGCCATGGGGTGCAACTGATCGACGCCGCCTACGAGGCCCACGAAGAGCCCGGTGAGGTGCCGGTGATGATCACCAAGCACTGCCTGCGCTTCTCCTTCAACCTCTGCCCCAAGCAGGCCAAGGGCGTCACCGGCGTGCGTACCAAGGTCGCCCCCATGCAGCTGGTCCACGGCGACGAGGTCCTGACCCTGAAGTTCGATTGCAAGCCCTGCGAGATGCACGTGGTAGGCAAGATGAAGGGCCATATCCTCGACCTGCCGCTCCCCGGCAGCCAGGCTGCGGCCAAGGCGCTGGCCAGCATCAGCCCGGAGGATCTGCTCAAGACCATCCGCAACAAGCCGACCGGGTATAGCCACTAAGCCGCCCCCCGAGTTACGTCAGGCTGGCGATCGGCAAGTCAGGCATAGGCGCCGAACACGGCGAGCACCTCAGTCGCTTGTCCAGAACGGCGGCTGGTCAGCGTCTGCGACGCTCAGTCCGCTACGTGATAGCGCCTAAGCCGGCGAGCGTTCACGCCGGCGGTCATCAGCGCCCGATCGCGAATTGGCCGGTCAGGCTGTGGCGGCCTCCTAGCCTCCGGCTGCCGCAGGCGTCTATCTGGCGACGCCACCGTAGGCATTGAGCATCCGCTCGCACCAGACCGCGATGGGATCTTCCTTATCCAGCAGCGGTTGCGTGCTGACCACCCGAGCCCATTGAAAGGCGCCGAAGACGATGTGATCGGCATAAGCTGGGGCTTCACCGGCGAGGTAGTCCTGCAATGCCAGGGTGCTGCGCAGCGGCTTCAGGACTTCGCGAAGTGCCTGCAGCGAGGTGTCGCGCTGCGCCGCCAGGTCAGCCAGGGATACGCCGAACGCCGCCTCTCGGGTCCGCTTGAAATAGTCCTTGTCGACGTCATCCAGCACGGCATGAACCTCGGGCAGGATCAACCGAGCCAGCGACGGATGGACGCTGTCCGCGACCCACTGATTGATAAAGCGCGTCAGCGCCTTTAGCGACGCATCGCCCAGCAACGAGGGCCGCTCGGGGTATTGGCGATCCAGATACTCGGCAATGACCCAGCTGTCGCTCACCCACTGCTCGCCCGCCACCAGCACCGGCACCTTGCCCTGTCCGGAACGGGCGATGGCTTCCTTCTCGTGGAAACGCCAGGCGACGGTTTCGACCGGTAGCCCCTTGTGGGCGAGCGCCAGCCGAACGCGCCAGCAATAGGGGCTGAAGCGGCAGCTGTCATCGGCACCGGTCAATTCGTACAGGCGTAGCGGAGTGGTCATCGGGGTTTCTTCTCTTGATTAACAAACGGAGGATCTTGGGTCGTTCCCAGCTGAAGCGCATTCGCCTACCGGGTCTTCTAGGACAGCTACAAAGCGCTATAAGTATCACGTCGCCGGCGCATTGCTTATCTGACGGACTATCCGCGCGGCGGGCAGATGGGGGTTGGCACTTCGACGGATACAGAAGCGTGTTCTGAATCCGGACCAGCTTCTCCCCTATCAGCTACAGTTCAGCGTGCCTCTTCGCCCGTCGAGTACGACGAGCATTGGTATGCGGGAGGGGCGCGCAGACCACGTCAAGCCAGGAGCCGCGCATGGCGCAGGACCATTCAAAGCAGGACTACATCACCACGACCCAGGCATTGGAAAGCCTCTATGGCCAGGTCGCCCCACCGTCGCTGCTGAAGGAGGTCGATCACCTCCACCCCGCCTACCAGCCGTTCATCGAGGCAGCGTCCTTCGTGATCCTGGCGTCTTCAGGATCCCAGGGACTGGATGCCTCTCCGCGTGGCGATGCGCCGGGATTCGTCCAGGTCCACGACGCCAAGACGCTCTATCTGCCGGACCGCCGTGGTAACAATCGCCTGGATACCCTACGCAACGTCCTCGAGGATCCCCAAGTAGCCCTGTTGTTCCTGATTCCCGGCATTGGCGAGACCCTGCGCGTCAATGGCACCGCCCGGATAACAATCGATCCGGCGCTTCTGGCGCGCTTCGAGGTCAATGGCCAGCACCCGCGCACGGTGCTGGAAGTCACCGTCACCAGCGTCTATTTCCAGTGCAGCCGCGCGGTGATCAGGGCCGGGCTCTGGGATGCCTCCAAGCACCTGGCGCGCAGTGCGTTACCCTCACCCGGCGCGATCTTCAAGCAGCTCTGTCCGACGCAGGTGGATGGCGAGGCGTACGACCAGGCCTTGCCGCAACGCATCGCCAGCACACTCTACTAGAGCGCCACGGGGGCTAGCCCACCCGACAAGCGCCAGCTCCAGCGGCCGAGCACCGCGCACACTCCTTCGACCCCATGCAGGACCTACCATGACCCTCACGGATATCCTCGTCCCTACCTCCACGAACCTGCTGGGAGCCCTATCGGCCTGGCTCGCCAAGGCCGAGAGCCAGCGCCCCGAAGGCGCGGCCGAGGCGCTGCTGGTG
>CAUQPA010000037.1:0-15252 GCA_963519325.1 uncultured Pseudomonas sp.
AACCAACGACCTTCGGGTTATGAGCCCGACGAGCTACCAGACTGCTCCACCCCGCGTCAAAGCTGGAGCGAGATTATATTCAACTGAACTCTAGGAGTCAACCTACTCTCTCGCCGCGTCCTGCTGGACGTCTTTGCTATTTGGTGCCGAAGATGGGACTCGAACCCATACAGCCTGTGGCCACTACCCCCTCAAGATAGCGTGTCTACCAATTCCACCACTTCGGCATGAAACCTTTGAAACTTACTTGGACTCCTGGGGCACGTCCCCGGAAGTACCGCCCTGGGCAGCACGCGGCTGCGTCAGAGGAACATCGTTACCATCCTGCTTCGGCTGAGGAGCCTGCTGGACCGGCTGAGTGGGGAGCCCCCCTTCACGCAGACCCAGCGCACGGTCTTTGGCGAAATACCCCAGACCCAGGCTAGTCGCGAAAAAAACCGCGGCTAGTATAGCAGTAAAACGACTCAGAAAGGTAGCAGAACCTTGACTACCGAACACGGTACCCGAGGCACCCGCACCAAAGGACGCACCGGCCTCGGCACCCTTGCCCTGCTGCATCAATACCAACGCGATCAGGCCAAGCGCCATCAGCAAGTGGACCACGACAACTGCAGTTTCCAACATTATCCACGTCCTGCAGCGCGGCAAATCGCACTGAACTCTTCAGCATTCAGGGAGGCTCCACCCACCAGCCCCCCATCGATATCCGGCATGCCGAACAACTCGGCAGCATTGGCGGCCTTGACACTGCCGCCATACAACAGCTGGAGACCTTCAGCGATCCCAGCATCGGCTTCGCGCACCAGGGCGCGAATCGCCGCATGAACCTCTTGCGCCTGCTCCGGCGTCGCCGTGAGCCCCGTACCTATCGCCCAGACCGGCTCGTAGGCCACGACGGCATTGGCGAACGCTGCCACTCCAACCGCATCGATGACCGCCTTCAGCTGGCCACCCACCACGTCCAGAGTGCGCTCGGCCTCCCGCTCTTCACGGGTTTCGCCGACGCAGAGCACGGGAATCATCCCGCCCTCCTGAATGGCCGCGAATTTCTTCGCCACCACCACATCATCCTCGCCCAGCAGCGCACGTCGCTCGGAGTGCCCCACCAGTACGTAGCGGCAACCGAATTCTGCCAACTGGGTCGAGGACACCTCGCCAGTCAGAGCCTTCTCGCCCGCGACGGGAGCACAGGTCTGAGCTCCCACCATCAGCGACGTTTCCGCCAACGCTTCAGCCACCCCAGGCAGATGCACCAATGTCGGAATCACCACGACATCGACACCCGCCACACCGTCCAACCCTTTCAAGCCTGCGACCAGCGCCGACACGCTCTGCAGCGAGCCATGCATTTTCCAGTTACCGGCAACCAGGGAACGACGCATGCGTTTTACCTCAGGGAGCGAAGTGGGCGCAGATGTTACTCAATCGAAAACAGGCATGCAAGCAAATCAAGCACATACCTCGGTTATCAGTTGAGCGAGGGCTTCGGCGTGGGCGCGCACCTCGCGCTCGTTCTCGCCCTCGACCATGACCCGCAGCAGCGGCTCGGTCCCGGACTTGCGCAGCAGCACCCGCCCCTTGCCGGCCATCTTCTCGGTGACCTCGGCGCCGGCCTGCTTGACCCGTGGATTCTCCAGGGGATCCTGGCCGCCACCGAATCTTACGTTGATCAGCACCTGCGGGCACTTGCGCAGCGCCATGCGCGCCTGGGCCAGGGTCTGACCGGCATTGCGCAGGGCAATGAGCACCTGCAGCGCCGCGATGGTCGCATCGCCGGTGGTGGTGTACTGGCAGCAGACCACGTGCCCGGAATTCTCGCCACCCAGTACCCAGTTGCGCTCCAGCAGTTCGGCCATCACATAGCGATCGCCGACCTTGGCTCGCACGAAGGGAATATCCAGTTCGGCCAGACCCAACTCGAGACCGAGATTGCTCATCAGGGTACCCACCACCCCGCCTTCGAGGCGGCCGCGGCGCTTGAGGTCGCGGGCGATCAGGTAGAGCAGCTCGTCGCCGTCCACCGCCGCCCCAGTGTGATCCACCATCAGTACCCGGTCGCCGTCGCCATCGAAGGCGATGCCGATGTCGGCGTGCTGATCGAGCACCGCCTGCTGCAGCCCCTCCAGGTGAGTGGAACCGCAATCCTTGTTGATGTTGAGCCCGTCGGGCTGCACGCCCAGCACGCTGACATCCGCGCCCAGCTCCCGGAAGACACTGGGGGCGATCTTGTAGGTGGCACCATTGGCGCAATCCAGCACGATCTTCATCCCTGCGAAGCTGGTGCCGGTGGGCACGCTGCTCTTGCAGAACTCGATGTAGCGGCCGGCGGCATCGTTGATGCGCGAGACCTTGCCGATGCGTGCCGAGTCGACCACGGTCATGGGCGTATCGAGCAGTTCTTCGATCATGGTTTCCAGCTCATCGGGCAGCTTGGTACCGGCGCCCGAAAAGAACTTGATGCCATTGTCGTAGTAGGGATTGTGCGAGGCACTGATGACGATGCCCGCGCTGGCCTGGAAGGTCCGCGTCAGATAGGCGATCCCCGGCGTGGGCATGGGCCCGAGCAGCATGACGTCCGCACCGGCCGCGGACAGCCCGGCCTCTAGCGCGGATTCGAACATGTACCCCGAATTGCGGGTGTCCTTGCCAACCAGCACCCGGCAACCGCCACGGCTGCGGAAGGCGATACCCGCCGCCCAGCCCAGCTTGAGCATGAAGTCCGGCGTAATGGGATAGGTCCCAACCTTGCCGCGAATGCCATCGGTTCCGAAATACTTTCTTGCCATCAGTTGTGTTCCTGCCTGAAGCCTTCGACCGCAGTGATCATCTTCACCACGTCCACCGTTTCCGCCACGTCATGAACCCTGAGGATCTGGGCACCCTTGGCCAGTGCCAGGGCCGCCAGGGCCAGACCACCGGCCAGGCGCCCCTCGACGGGCCGCCCGGTGACCGCGCCGATCATGCTCTTGCGCGAGACACCCACCAGCAAGGGTAGCCCAAAGGCGAGCAACTCGGTTTGTCGTTTGAACAACTCGAGGTTGTGCTCCAGGGTCTTGGCGAAGCCGTAGCCCGGATCCAGCGCCAGCCGCTCGCGGGAGATACCGGCCGCCTCGCAGCGCGCGATCTGTTCGGCAAGAAAGGCTCGCACCTCGCCCGCGACATCGGTGTAGACGGGTGCCCGCTGCATGGTGCTCGGCTCGCCGCGCATGTGCATCAGGCACACCGCCAGGTCGGTCGCGGCAGCGGCTTCCAGAGCGCCAGGTCGGCGCAAGGAACGGACGTCGTTGATCAGGCCAGCGCCCGCCAGGGCGCCTTCGCGCATGACCGCAGGCGTGGAGGTGTCCATGGAGATGACGACATCCAGCTCCCGGGCGATCGCCTCGATCACCGGCACGACGCGATCGAGCTCTTCCGCTTCGGCTACCGCTGGCGCCCCTGGACGGGTGGATTCGCCGCCGACATCGATGATGGCCGCACCGGCCGCCACCATGCCTTCCGCATGGCGCAAGGCGCTTTCAACCGCCGTGTAGCGGCCGCCGTCGGAGAAGGAATCGGGGGTGACGTTGAGGATGCCCATGACTTTGGGCGTGTCAAAAACAAGAACCCGATTGCCGCAGGGCAATCGGGTCAAAGGAAACGGATTGAACATGGGTGTTTCAGTGTTCTCCAGCCGGACCACCGATGGGCGTTTCCGGACGATCGCTGCCGCTCTGCGGGGAAGCCGGAGCGTCGCCGGTCGGGCCGCCACGATCATGCCAGTCACGCGGTTCGCGCGGGACCTTGCCCGCCATGATGTCGTCGATCTGGTCGGAATCGATGGTCTCGTACTTCATCAGCGCATCGGCCATGAGTTCGAGCTTGTCGCGATTCTCGTCGAGCAGTCGCTTGGCGGTGTTGTAGCAGTCGTCGATGATCCGGCGGATTTCCAGATCGATCAGCTTAGCCGTCTCGCCCGACATGTTGCCGGCGCCACCGCCACCGGAGCGACCCAGGTAGCCTTCGTTCTCTTCCTCGCCATAGAGCAGCGGACCGAGCTTCTCGGACAGACCCCACTTGGTGACCATGTTCCGGGCCAGGGAGGTCGCGCGCATGATGTCGTTGGAAGCGCCGGTGGTCACGCCCTCGAAGCCCAGCGTCATCTCTTCGGCGATACGGCCGCCGAACAGCGAGCAGATCTGGCTTTCCAGGGCACGCTTGGACAGGCTGTAGCGATCCTCCTCGGGGAGGAACATGGTCACGCCCAGGGCGCGACCACGGGGAATGATGGAAACCTTGTAGACCGGGTCGTGCTCGGGCACCAGGCGACCGACGATGGCATGACCTGCCTCGTGGTAGGCGGTGTTGCGCTTCTCCTTCTCGGACATGACCATGGTCTTGCGCTCGGCGCCCATCATGATCTTGTCCTTGGCCAGCTCGAACTCGCGCATGTCGACGATGCGCTTGTTGGCACGGGCGGCGAACAGCGAGGCCTCGTTGACCAGGTTGGCCAGATCGGCACCGGAAAAACCCGGGGTACCGCGGGCGATGACACCGGCATCGACGCGCTCGCCGACCGGCACCTTGCGCATGTGCACCTTGAGGATCTGCTCGCGACCACGGATGTCCGGCAGGCCGACCACGACCTGACGGTCGAAACGACCGGGGCGCAGCAGCGCGGGGTCGAGGACGTCGGGGCGGTTGGTAGCGGCGATGACTATGATGCCATCGTTCATCTCGAAGCCGTCCATCTCGACCAGCAGCTGGTTCAGGGTCTGCTCACGCTCGTCGTGACCACCGCCCATGCCATTGCCACGATGACGACCGACCGCATCGATCTCATCGATGAAGATGATGCAGGGGGCGTGTTTCTTGGCCTGGTCGAACATGTCGCGAACGCGACTGGCGCCGACACCGACGAACATCTCGACGAAGTCGGAACCGGAGATGGTGAAGAACGGCACCTTGGCCTCGCCTGCCACGGCCTTGGCCAGCAGGGTCTTACCGGTACCGGGCGAGCCGACCATCAGCACGCCACGGGGAATGCGGCCGCCCAGGCGCTGGAACTTGCCCGGGTCGCGCAGGAATTCAACCAACTCGGTGACCTCTTCCTTGGCCTCGTCGCAACCGGCGACGTCGGCGAAGGTGGTCTTGACCTGGTCTTCCGACAGCAGCCGCGCCTTGCTCTTGCCGAAGCTCATGGGCCCGCCGCGACCGCCGGCACCACCCTGCATCTGGCGCATGAAGAACATGAAGACCGCGATGATCACCAGGATCGGGAAGCTGGCCACCAGCAGCTGAGTCCAGATGCTCTGCTGCTCGGGCTGCTTGCCGGTGATGGTGACGCTGTTGTTGACCAGGTCGCCGATCAGGCCATTGTCCTGGATCGCCGGCCGGATGGTCTTGAAAGGATCGCCATCCCGATGCTTGCCGGTGATGACATAGCCATCCACGGTCACGCTCTCGATCTGCCCGTCCTTCACCTGCTGGATGAAGTCGGAGTAGTTGAGCGTCTGGGGTTCGTTGGGGCTGGAGAAGTTGTTCATCACGGTGACGAGCACCGCGGCGATGATCAGCCACAGGATCAGATTCTTTGCCATGTCGTTCAATTGACTACCCTCTGCGCCGGTTTCGTGGGTAAACCGTTCGAAGCGAAACCGGCAGTGACCGGTAAGTTACTACACAAAGCCTGGCCCACGGCAGACATCGTCTGTAACGCTATATGAGTCTTCTGCCTTTGACTCTAGGGCAAGGCAGACGTTGCGGCCATCAATTCTCTCAATTGCCCCTAAAACCGCGACCCAATAGAGATTGCTGACGCGATCTGGTCCCGCGACGCGGACAGCGGCGCCAGAGCCCCGCGCGCAGGACGCATACCACCTGCAGGCAGATGGCAACGCCTGCATCCCGCAGCGCTCCGGATCACTCCAGCGTACTCAGCTCACTCATATGGGGGCCAAGTGGGAAATAACAAGGCCCTCCAAGGCCAACCCGTGTCTCGCCAAGACGGACCGTTACGGCAACCCGCCCTACTGGATTGCTGCAGCAAACAGCCGTCGAGATCTCGCCGTCCTTCCAGGGCGCCTTGACCTCGCCAACTCCAAGGTATTCCTTGAGCAGGGACGACAGCCCTCGCCGGACGTCACGCGAAGTTTTCGCGTATCGCTGGGCGACATCGGGCAGCTGGGATAAACTGTACGGCTTTTATCCGGGGTGAATTATGGCGCTCAATAACGAGCTTAAAAAGCGGTTCAAGGCGATCGGTCATCAACTCAAGCCGGTGGTCACCATCAGCGAGAACGGCCTGAGCGAAGGCGTACTGGGCGAGCTCGACCGCGCGCTGAACGATCACGAGCTGATCAAGATCAAGCTGGCCGTCACCGAACGCGAAGATCGTCGCGCCCTGATCGACGAGCTGTGCGCCTCGAGCAAGGCCGAGCTGGTCCAGGTGATCGGCAAGATGGCTTTGATCTACCGCAAGGCGCGCGAGCAGAATCGCAACCTGTCCAACGTGGTGCGCTATACCGCCTGATTTCCCGGTACCCGCCCGGGGACGGGCTGCAGTACCAGGATCAGACCGCACAGCAACAGGACCAGGTAGCCGGCCAGGGCGGTCGGCCCGGTCCAGAAGCGCGCCAGCTCGTTCTGCAGCACCACGGCCAGCGCACTGGCCAGCAGCAGCTGGCCGCGCAGGTCACGCCACAGGGCGGTGACCCCTGCCCACCACACCAGCACCACGACCTGGGTGAAGACGCCACCGGCTGCGGCGCTGAGCATCATGCGCAGCAATTCCTCACGCCCGGACTGGATCAGCAGCGGCGCCCAGCCCGCCTGGGCGAGCGCCACCGGGATGCACAGGTGCAGGGCGACCAAGGGGCCGACCCAGAACACCTGGGCCAGTTGCCAGGCGGCGGCGAGCAGCCTGGCGAGCCAGCCCGCGGGGCGGCGCTCAGACGTGGCGGACAGCGACAATTTCGTATTCGACATTGCCACCCGGGGTCTTCACCAGCACCACGTCCCCCTCTTCCTTGCCGATCAGGGCGCGGGCGATGGGCGAACCCACCGACAGCTTGCCCTGCTTGATGTCCGCCTCGTCGTCACCGACGATCTGGTAGGTCACGGCCTCATCGGTCTCGGTGTTGGCGATTTCCACGGTGGTGCCGAAGATCACCTTGCCGGTATGCGGCAAGGCGGTCACGTCGATCACCTGGGCATTCTGCAGACGCCCCTCGATATCGCGGATACGCGCCTCGACCATGCCCTGCTGTTCGCGGGCGGCATGGTATTCGGCGTTTTCCTTGAGGTCACCCAGTTCACGCGCTTCGGCGATGGCCTGGGTGATCTGCGGGCGCAGCTCGGTCTTGAGGTGCTTGAGCTCCTCTTCCAGGGCGCGGGCGCCCTGGACGGTCATGGGGTACTTGGTCATGCCTCAACTCCTGCATGCAGATCTTGCAGCCGGCGCACGGTCTTCTCGGCGCCGAATTTCAAAGCTTCGCAAATGGCCTGGCCGCCGGCAATGGTGGTGGTGCAGCAGAGCTTGTGCTGCAGGGCATTGCGGCGGATGGAATAGGAATCGGCGATGGACTGCCGGCCTTCGGTGGTGTTGATGATCAGGGTGACTTCGTCGTTCTTGATCATGTCGACCACATGGGGACGGCCTTCGGTCACCTTGTTCACGCGCCGCACCGGCAGACCGGCCGCCTCGATCACCCGCGCGGTACCGGCAGTGGCCACGACTTCGAAGCCGAGGCCGACCAGGTCGCGGGCGACCTGCACGGCTTCGGGCTTGTCGTCGTCACGCACGCTGATGAAGGCGCACCCGGAGTTCGGCAGGATCTCGTTGGCACCCAGCTGGGCCTTGGCGAAGGCTTCACCGAAGCTGTCGCCGACCCCCATCACCTCGCCGGTGGACTTCATCTCCGGGCCGAGGATGGGGTCGACGCCGGGGAACTTGTTGAAGGGGAACACCGCTTCCTTGACGCTGAAGAACGGCGGGATGATTTCCTGGGTGAAGCCCACTTCGGCCAGGGTCTTGCCGGCCATGACGCGGGCGGCCACCTTGGCCAGGGACTCGCCGATGCACTTGGAGACGAAGGGCACGGTCCGGGAGGCGCGCGGGTTGACCTCGATGACGTAGATGTCCTCGCCCTGCACGGCCATCTGCACGTTCATCAGGCCGACCACGCCGAGCTCCAGGGCCATCTTCTTGACCTGCTCGCGGATCTCGTCCTGGATGTGCTTTGGCAGCGAATAGGGCGGCAGCGAGCAGGCGGAGTCACCGGAGTGCACGCCGGCCTGTTCGATGTGCTGCATGATGGCGCCGATCACCACGGTCTGGCCGTCGCACACCGCATCCACGTCCACCTCGATGGCGCAGTTGAGGAAGTGGTCGAGCAGCACCGGGCTGTCGTTGGACACCTTGACCGCTTCGCGCATGTAGCGTTTGAGTTCTTCTTCCTGATAGACGATTTCCATCGCCCGGCCGCCCAGCACGTAGGAGGGACGGACCACCATCGGGTAGCCGATGTTCTTCGACAGGGCCAGGGCCTCGTCTTCGCTGCGCGCGGTGGCGTTGGCCGGCTGGCGCAGATTGAGGCGCTGCACCATCTGCTGGAAGCGCTCGCGGTCTTCAGCGCGGTCGATGGCGTCGGGGCTGGTGCCGATGATGGGCACACCGGCCTCTTCCAGGGCGCGGCAGAGCTTGAGCGGGGTCTGGCCGCCGTACTGGACGATGACGCCCTTGGGCTGCTCGACGCGGACGATTTCCAGTACGTCTTCCAGGGTCACCGGCTCGAAGAACAGGCGATCGGAGGTGTCGTAGTCGGTGGAGACGGTTTCCGGGTTGCAGTTGACCATGATGGTCTCGTAGCCGTCTTCACGCATGGCCAGGGCCGCGTGCACGCAGCAGTAGTCGAACTCGATGCCCTGGCCGATACGGTTGGGACCGCCGCCGAGGATCATGATCTTGTCGCGACCGCTGGGCTTGGCCTCGCACTCTTCCTCGTAGGTGGAGTAGAGGTAGGCGGTATCGGTGGCGAATTCGGCGGCGCAGGTGTCCACCCGCTTGTACACCGGCAGCACCTTGAGCTTGTGGCGGTGGGCGCGCAGGTTCTTCTCGGTGACGCCGAGCAGCTTGGCCAGGCGCGCATCGGAGAAGCCCTTGCGCTTGAGCTTGCGCATCAGGTCGTAGTCGAGATCGGCCAGCCCCAGGGTCTTGATGCGTTCCTCGTCCTTGATCAGGTCCTCGATCTGCACCAGGAACCAGGGATCGATGCGGGTCAGCTCGAACACCTTGTCCAAGCTGTAGCCCTGGCGGAAGGCGTCGCCGATGTACCAGATGCGATCGGCGCCCGGCACGGTCAGCTCACGCTTGAGGGTGCCATCGGCTTCGGGATCGGCCGGATCCAGCTTGGGATCGAAACCGACCACGCCGACTTCCAGGCCGCGCAGGGCTTTCTGCAGGGATTCCTGGAAGGTCCGGCCGATGGACATGACCTCGCCCACGGACTTCATCTGGGTGGTCAGGCGGGCGTCGGCCTTGGGGAATTTCTCGAAGGCGAAGCGCGGGATCTTGGTGACCACGTAGTCGATTGCCGGCTCGAAGGAGGCCGGGGTGCGACCGCCGGTGATGTCGTTCTGCAGCTCGTCCAGGGTGTAGCCGACGGCCAGCTTGGCGGCGATCTTGGCGATGGGGAAGCCGGTGGCCTTGGAGGCCAGGGCCGACGAACGCGATACCCGCGGGTTCATCTCGATCACCACCATGCGCCCGGTGTTCGGGCAGATGCCGAACTGGACGTTGGAGCCGCCGGTCTCGACGCCGATCTCGCGCAGCACCGCCAGGGAGGCGTTGCGCATGATCTGGTATTCCTTGTCGGTCAGCGTCTGGGCCGGGGCCACGGTGATGGAGTCACCGGTATGCACGCCCATGGGATCGAAGTTCTCGATGGAGCAGACGATGATGCAGTTGTCCTTCTTGTCGCGGACCACCTCCATCTCGTATTCCTTCCAGCCGATCAGGGATTCGTCGATCAGCAGCTCGTTGGTCGGCGACAGGTCCAGACCGCGGGTGCAGATTTCCTCGAATTCTTCGCGGTTGTAGGCGATGCCGCCACCGGTGCCGCCCATGGTGAAGGACGGCCGGATGATGCAGGGAAAGCCGACCTTCTCCAGCACGCCGTAGGCTTCTTCCATGGTGTGGGCGATACCCGAGACCGGGCAGGCCAGGCCGATGTCCTTCATGGCCTTGTCGAAGCGCGAGCGGTCCTCGGCCTTGTCGATGGTATCGGCATTGGCACCGATCATCTCGACGCCGAATTTCTCCAGCACGCCGTGACGCTCCAGATCCAGGGCGCAGTTCAGCGCGGTCTGGCCGCCCATGGTCGGCAGCAGGGCGTCGGGCCGCTCCTTCTCGATGATCTTGGCCACGGTGGCCCACTTGATCGGCTCGATGTAGGTGGCGTCGGCCATGGCCGGGTCGGTCATGATGGTGGCCGGGTTGGAGTTCACCAGGATGACGCGGAAGCCTTCCTCGCGCAGGGCCTTGCAGGCCTGGGCGCCGGAATAGTCGAACTCGCAGGCCTGGCCGATGACGATGGGGCCGGCCCCGAGGATCAGGATGCTCTTGATGTCTGTACGCTTAGGCATGGGCTTCTCGAATGCAGGTAATCAGGTCAGGGTCGCGGTGGCCAACTTCACACCGAACCCCACGAACAGGGCGCCGACGCCACCGGTGGCGCTTGCGCTGAGGCGTCGCCGCTGGCGGAACCAGGCCGCCAGGCGCACACCACAGAAAATCAGGAACGACAGGTAGCAGAAGCTGATCGCTTCCAGTACCGCGCCCAACACCAGGAAGGACAGCGCCGGATGGGCATAACCGGGGTCCACGAACTGGATGAAGAAGGAGACGAAGAACAGGATCGCCTTCGGGTTCGACAGGCTCAGCAGCAGCGCCTTGCGGAACGGCTGGTGGACGTCTTCGCGCAGGGTCGCCTCGGCCTGGCCCTGAGCCGGGCTGCGCCAGGACTTGAGTCCGCCACGCAGCATGCTCCAGCCGAGGTAGAACAGGTAGGCTGCGCCCAGATACTTGAGGATCTGGAAGAACAGCGGCTCCGCCTTGAGCAGCGACGCCACTCCCAGGGCCGAAAGCAGCATCAGCACGGCATCACCGAGGAACACGGCCGAGGCCGCCTGGTAGCCACTGCGAATGCCGCGCTGGGCGCTGGTGGCGAGCACGAAGAAGGAGTTGGGACCGGGCAGCAGGATGACGAACAGGGTCCCGACCACATAGGTCCAGAAGTCGATGACACCCAGATTCGCCAGCATGAGCCTTACCCTCCTCCCGTCTTAGCGGCGCGCCGCCATGGCCTGGATGAACTTGTCGAACAGCGGCGCCACGTCGTGCGGACCGGGGCTCGCCTCGGGGTGACCCTGGAAGCTGAAGGCGACCTTGTCGGTGCGCTCGATGCCCTGCAGGGTGCCGTCGAACAGTGACTTGTGGGTGGCACGCACGTTGGCCGGCAGACTGGCCTCGTCCACGGCGAAACCATGGTTCTGGCTGGTGATCATCACCACGCCACTGTCGAGATCCTGCACCGGATGGTTGGCGCCGTGGTGACCGTTGGGCATCTTCACCGTCTTGGCGCCGGAAGCCAGGGCCAGCAACTGATGACCCAGGCAGATGCCGAATACCGGAATCTCGGTCTCCAGGACGTCCTGGATGGCCTTGATAGCGTAGTCGCAAGGCTCGGGATCTCCCGGGCCGTTGGCCAGGAAGATGCCATCGGGTTGCAGCGCCAGCGCTTCGCTGGCCGGGGTCTGGGCCGGTAGCACGGTGATGCGGCAGCCACGGGCCACCAGCATGCGCAGGATGTTCAGCTTGACGCCGTAGTCGAAGGCCACCACGTGATAGGGCAGCTGCTCGGTCGGGATCTCGGCATGGCTGTCGGTCTCCAGCGACCAGACGCTGGAACGCCACTCGTAGCGCTCCTTGACGCTGACTTCCTTGGCCAGGTCCATGCCCTTCAGGCCGGGGAAGGCGCGCGCCAGTTCCAGGGCGCGCTCCTCGGTGGCATCCGCACCGGTGAGGATGCAGCCATCCTGTGCACCCTTCTCGCGGAGGATGCGGGTCAGGCGACGGGTGTCGATACCGGCGATGGCGATGGTGCCGTTTTCCTCGAGGTACTCGGGCAGCGACTGCTTGTTGCGCCAGTTGCTGGCCAGCAGCGGCAGGTCACGGATGATCAGTCCGGCGGCCCACACCTGGGCGGCCTCGCCATCCTGCGGCGTGGTGCCGGTGTTGCCGATGTGCGGATAGGTCAGGGTGACGATCTGCTTCGCATAGGAAGGATCGGTCAGGATTTCCTGGTAGCCGGTCATGGCGGTGTTGAACACCACTTCGCCGACCGTGTGGCCGTCGGCACCGATGGATTCACCGCGAAAGATGCTGCCATCGGCAAGTGCGAGTATGGCTGGCTTAGTCAAGAAGACCTCCGAAAATCAAGCCTTGGCGGGCAAACGCAGGGTGCAAAAAAACGGGATGACATCTCGAAGAGTCATCCCGTTTTAGTGTTGTGATTTCATTCTGCGCTAGCTTTTAGTGGATACACTAAAGCTGCATTGTACACGAATTGAGCGCTGCTTGCACCCTCGCGAGCGAATCAGCGCAACTCCAGTACGTCCTGCATGTCATATAGCGCCGGCTGTTTGTCCTTGAGCCACAGGGCCGCACGGACCGCACCCTTGGCGAAGGTCATGCGGCTGGAGGCCTTGTGGGTGATCTCTACTCTCTCCCCCTCGCTGGCGAACAGTACGGTGTGGTCGCCCACCACGTCCCCCGCTCGCACGGTGGCGAAGCCGATGGTCTGGCGATCACGGGCACCGGTCTGGCCTTCGCGCCCGTAGACGGCGACCTCTTCCAGATCGCGACCCAGTGCATGGGCGACGACTTCGCCCATGCGCAGGGCGGTACCGGACGGGGCATCGACCTTGTGTCTGTGATGGGCCTCGATGATCTCGATGTCGACCTCGTCGCCCAGCACCCGGGCGGCGGTATCCAGCAGCTTGAGGCAGAGATTGACGCCGACGCTGAAGTTGGCGGCGAAGACGATGGGAATTTCCTTGCTCGCCTCCAGCAGGGTCAGCTTCTGCTCGGCGGTGAAGCCGGTGGTGCCGATGACCATGGCCTTCCTGGCCTTGCGGCAGAGCGCCAGGTTTTGCAGGGTGACGCTGGGATGGGTGAAGTCGATCAGGACGTCGAAATCATCCAGCACGCGCGCCAGATCGCCCGACAGCATCACACCATTGCGGCCGATACCAGCAAGCTCGCCGGCATCGGCACCGACCAGGCTGCTCTCCGGCCGATCCACCGCGGCGGTCAGGCCGGCGGCGCCCTGGGTCTGCTGGACCGCCTCGATCAGGGTCTTGCCCATGCGCCCCGCGGCGCCCATTACAGCTATACGTCGCATCATCAGCTCCAGGCTGCTGGCCGGGCGCCGCCGCGCGACGGCGCCCAGGCCGGGTTAGAGGTCGTCGAAGAAGCGCTTCATGCCGTCGAACCAGCCACTGGCCCGGGGCGAATGGGAGCTGTCGCTCTGCAGGGTGTTGCGGAATTCCTCGAGCAGCTCGCGCTGGCGGCGACTCAGGTTGACCGGGGTCTCCACCACCACCTTGCACATCAGGTCGCCAGCACCACCACCGCGTACGGGCGTCACGCCCTTGCCGCGCAGGCGGAACATCTTGCCGGTCTGGGTGCCCTCGGGGATCTTCAGCTTGACCCGGCCATCCAGGGTCGGCACTTCCAGCTCGCCACCCAGGGCGGCATCGGTGAAGTTGATCGGCACCTCGCAATAGAGATGCTTGCCGTCGCGCTGGAAGATCGAGTGCTCGCGCACGTTGACCACGACATAGAGGTCGCCGCTGGGGCCACCCAGGGTCCCGGCCTCGCCCTCGCCGGTCAGGCGGATGCGGTCGCCAGTGTCGACGCCTGCCGGCACCTTGACCGACAGGGTCTTCTGTTCTTCCACGCGCCCCTGACCATGACAGGCAGTGCAGGGCTCGGGAATGATCTTGCCGCTGCCGTGGCAGCGCGGGCAGGTCTGCTGCACCGAGAAGAAGCCCTGCTGCATGCGCACCTGGCCGATGCCACCGCAGGTCGGGCAAGTAGATGCCGAGGTACCCGGCTTGGCGCCATTGCCGTCGCAGACCTTGCACTCGACCAGGGTGGGCACGCGAATGGTGACCGTGGTCCCGCGCACCGCCTCTTCCAGGTCCAGGTCCAGGGTGTAGCGCAGGTCGGCGCCGCGCTGCGGACCGCCGCGGCCACCGGCGCCACCGCGTCCGCCGAAGAAGTCGCTGAAGACGTCGCCGAAGATGTCGGAGAAGCTCGCACCACCCGCCGCACCGCCGAAACCGCCGCCGCCCATGCTCGGATCGACGCCAGCATGGCCGTACTGGTCGTAGGCCGAGCGCTTGCCCGCATCGGACAGCACTTCGTAGGCCTCGGCGGCCTCCTTGAACTGCTCCTCGGCAGCCGCGTCCCCGGGATTGCGGTCCGGGTGGTATTTCATCGCCAGGCGTCGATAGGCCTTCTTGAGCTCGGCTTCACTGGCGCCGCGCTCGACCCCGAGCACCTCATAGTAATCACGTTTGGCCATAGACTTTCTGCACCTTAAATTTTCTCACCCTCCAGACACGCCAACGCGGGAGCAGGCTCCCGCGTGGCGGATCCGACGGGCCGAAGCCCGTCAGGTGCGGTAAGCACGGGGCTTACTTGTTGTCCTTCACTTCCTCGAACTCGGCATCGACCACGTCGTCGCCGGGCTTCTTGGCTTCACCGTCCGCCTTGGCCGAGGCACCTTCGGCACCCGCGGCAGCGCCCTGCTCGGAGTAGAGCTTCTGGGCCAGCGGCGCGGAGGCCTGGGACAGGGCATTCATCTTGGCTTCGATGGCGTCCTTGTCGTCGCCGCGGACGGCGGTTTCCAGTTCGCCAATGGCCTTCTCGATGGTGCTCTTCTCTTCGGCCGTGGCCTTGTCGCCCGCCTCGGTCAGCATCTTGCGGGTGCCGTGGACCAGGGCATCACCCTGGTTGCGGGCCGCCGCCAGCTCTTCGAACTTGCGATCCTCGTCGGCATTGGCCTCGGCGTCACGCACCATCTGCTGAATCTCCTCCTCGGACAGACCGGAGGAAGCCTTGATGACGATGGACTGCTGCTTGCCGGTGGCCTTGTCCTTGGCGGACACGTTGAGGATACCGTTGGCGTCGATGTCGAAGGTGACCTC
>CAUQPA010000038.1:0-15095 GCA_963519325.1 uncultured Pseudomonas sp.
TCGCCCAGCTGCGCGCCGATGGCATCGACAGCTGGCTGTTGACCGGTGACAACCGCGGCAGCGCCCGCCAGGTCGCGGCGGCGCTCGGTATCGAGCACTGGCAGGCCGAGGTGCTGCCCGCCGATAAGGCCGCGGTGGTCGCGCGCCTGCAAGCAACTAAGGGCGGCGTCGCCATGGTCGGCGACGGCCTCAACGATGCCCCGGCGCTGGCCGCCGCTGAGCTGGGCATCGCCATGGGCTCGGGCACCGCCGCCGCCCGCCATGCGGCCGGCATCACCCTCCTGCAGGAGGACCCGCGCCAAGTGGTGGCGGCGCTGGACATCGCCCGCCGCACCCAGCGCAAGATCCGCCAGAATCTGTTCTGGGCCTTCATCTACAATGTCATCGGCCTGCCGCTGGCCGCCCTGGGCCTGCTCGATCCGGTCTATGCCGGTGCCGCCATGGCCTTTTCCAGCGTCAGCGTCCTGGCCAATGCCTTGTTGCTCGGCCGCTGGCGTCCGTCCGGAGACCACCCGTCATGAACATCGGCCAGGCCGCCAAGGCCAGTGGGCTCACCCCCAAGATGCTGCGCTACTACGAGCGGATCGGCCTGCTGGCACCCGCCGGTCGTACCGACAGCGGCTATCGCCAGTACGGCGCGCAAGACCTGCGGGTGTTGGCCTTCGTCCGTCGCTCGCGGGAGCTGGGCTTTAGCCTGGAGGAGATCCGCCAGCTGCTCAGCCTCTGGCAGGATCGGCAACGCGCCAGCGCCGACGTCAAGGCGCTGGCCAAGCGGCACATCGCCGAACTGGAGCTGAAGATCGCCGAGTTGAGCCGCCTGCGCGCCACCCTGGACGAACTGGTCTCCTGCTGCCACGGCGATGCCCGCCCCGACTGCCCCATCCTCGATACCCTCGGCGGCTGACGCAACCGCCGCCGGCTCGCGGGGTCCATCTTCTATCCCCCGCTGCCGAGGTCCCGTCCATGCACAGGCTGCACCGCTACCAGATCCGCTATCGCTTCAACGGCGAACCGCTCACCCACGAACTGGAAAGCTTCGAGCCCGTCACCGAGGAAGAAGCCGTGCTGCAACTGCTCATCAAGCACATCGAGGAACCCCAGGTGGTGGTCGATGCGCCCTGGGAGCGTCATGCCCAGCCGAGCATCGCCCGCCGCGCCCAGGAAGCCGGTCTGAGCGACATCGAGGTCAGCCAGCAGGACTGACGGCCGGGCCAGGCGGGTGGCTTTGCGCTATAATTCCGCGCTTTTGCCCCCTTCGCCGGAGACCTTCATGACCCTGCCTCGCCTGCGCCTCAAAGCCAATGCCGACCGCCGTCTGCGCGCCGGGCACCTCTGGGTGTACAGCAACGAGGTGGACGTCGTCGCCACGCCGCTCACCGCCTTCGAGCCGGGCGACCAGGCTATCCTGGAAACCACCAGCGGCAAGCCGCTGGGCGTGGTGGCCCTGTCGCCGAACAACCTGATCTGCGCCCGCCTGTTCTCCCGCGACACTGGCTATGAGCTGGACAAGTCGCTGCTGGTGCATCGCTTCAAGGTCGCCCTAAGCCTGCGCGAGCGGCTGTTCGGCAGCCACTGCTATCGCCTGGTCTATGGCGATTCGGATTTCCTGCCGGGTCTGGTGGTGGATCGCTTCAACGACATCCTGGTGGTGCAGATCGCCTCGGCGACCATGGAACGCCAGCGCGACGCCATCCTTGCCGCCCTGCTGCAGGTGTTCAAGCCCCAGGGCGTGCTGTGGAAGAACGATGGCAGCGCCCGCGCGGCCGAGGGCCTCGGCAGCTACGTGGAAGTGGCCTACGGCGAGGTCCCCGACTGGGTGGCGCTGGAAGAGAACGGCGTGCGCTTCGAGGCGCCGGTGCGCGAAGGCCAGAAGACCGGCTGGTTCTATGACCACCGTCTGAATCGTGCACGCCTGGCGCCCTATGTCGAAGGCAAGCGGGTGCTCGACCTGTTCAGCTACATCGGTGGCTGGGGCGTGCAGGCCGCGGCCTTTGGCGCCAGCGAAGTCATGTGCGTGGATGCCTCGGGCTTCGCCCTCGACGGCGTGGAGCGCAATGCCACCCTCAACGGCCTGGCAGAAAGGCTGGTGTGCGTCGAAGGCGATGTCTTCGAGGCGCTTAAGGAGCTCAAGGCCGGCGAAGAGAAATTCGACGTCATCGTGGCCGACCCGCCGGCCTTCATCAAGAAGCGCAAGGACCTGAAGAACGGCGAGGCCGCCTATCGCCGCCTCAACGAACAGGCCATGCGCCTGCTCAACAAGGACGGCATCCTGGTCAGCGCCTCCTGCTCCATGCACCTACCGGAAGATGACCTGCAGAACATCCTGCTCGGCAGCGCCCGCCATCTGGACCGCAACCTGCAGATCCTCGAACGCGGTGCCCAGGGCCCGGATCACCCGGTGCACCCGGCGATCCCGGAAACCCGCTACATCAAGAGCCTGACCTGCCGCCTGCTGCCCAGCTAAAACCCAGGCAAAGAAAAAGCCGGACGCTGTCCGGCTTTTTTGTGCGTACTAGAGCCTCAGCTCAGGGCGCGAATCAACTCGTCTTTCTTCATCCGCGAACGGCCCCTGACATTCTGCTCGGCGGCCTTCTTCACCAGTTCATCGCGGGTCATCTCGCTGAGCGAGGTGCTGCCGCTGCGCGACCGTCGTGCCGTAGCCCGCCCACCGTTCGGTGACTGCCCCTGCTTGGTCGCCACTGCACGGCGAGCCGAATCCTTGCGGTCGGCACGCTTGGCCGTGTCGCTCTTGCTCTTGCCGGAACCACCTTTCTCGCCGCCGCCGGACTGCTTGTTCACCGTCGCCCAGGCCCGGGCTTCGGCTTCATCCTTGGAGATGCCCTTCTTCTCGTAGCTCTCCTCGATATGCTCGGCCTTGCGTTCCTGTTTGTCGCTGTACTTCGCTTTGTCACCGCGGGGCATGGCAGTTTCCTCGCTAGTCTTCCGCCTTGATGGTGGCCACGTCAGCCGCCTTCACCCGCACGTGGCGACCCGCCACATCGGTGAATTCGTAGAAGCCGTCGGCCGTCTTGGTGTTGGGACGATCTTCGGTGATGTACTGGGTACCGTCCTGCAGGGTCACTACGGTTTCGGTGGAGCAGGCCGCCAGACCCATGACGGCCAGCGCCAGCAAGCCACCCCGAAGCGCGCGGCTCATGGCGCTTCCGGCGAGACGCGGTGGATGGACACGTCGTGCAGGGCCACCAGTGCCTGGCCCGACTCGATGTCGGCCAGTTGGAAGCGCTCGTCGTTGATCGCATCCAGGTGCCGGCAGGCCAGGTCGCGGACCACGTCGGTGATGGGTACGTCCAGGTTGCTGATACGGTCGGTATAGCTCTCGCCCAGCAACTTGTAGTGGATTTCGTAATGGCTATCGGTGTCGTCACGCATGAGAGATCTCCGCGAAAAGGCTGCCCGACTCGGGTTACAGGTATAGAGCCTGACCAACCAAAGCGGTTCTTTTGCCACCGCCACATGCCGCCGAACGGTCATCTGTCAAGTCCCTCGCGCATGGCCGCCGATTCAGCGTCCGGACCGCATCTGCTGCAGCAACGCGCTGCACTGGGCGCCCTGCTCGTTGCTGGGCGCCACCAGCGCCAGCAGACCAGCGGCAGGCGCGGCGAAGGTGGCCAGCAACGCCGCCACCGCTCCGCGCGCGGCCAGCGGCAAGGCCTTCACCCCGGGCGACGGATTTTTCAGCGTGCCCTGCACATAGAGCGGCGAGCGCAGCGAGAAGATGCGCAGCCCCTTGCTGTGGGGATCCACGGTGAGATCCAGCCGCTCGTTCGCCAGGTTGATGGTACCGGTGATGTTGATCAGGGCATTCTCGGTATCGAGCACGAACACCTTGGGCTGCACCAGACCCTTCTTGAAGTCGAGGTCGGCCACCGCGCAATTGATCTCCACCTCGTCGTCGCCGAACAGCCGGTCGACCAGGTAGTTGCCCACGTTGAGCCCCGCCAGTTCCATCAGGCTGCGGCTGATGCGGCCATCGTTCATCAGCAGCTTGAGGTCGCCATCGCTGGTGCCCAGCAGTGCCGCCACCGAGTTACCGGTACCGCTCAGGGTGGCATCGCCATTGAGCTCACCCATGCTGCGCTTCATGGTTTCCACGGTAGGGAACAGCTGGTTGAGCTTCACCCGGCGGACATGGAGGTCGACCCGGCCGCGCAGCGGCGTCCGGTCGCCTTCGAGGCGGACCGTGGTATTCAGGTCGCCCCCCGCGACGCCGAAGCGCAGGGGATCGAGCAGCAGCACGCCATCGGTCAGGCGCACATGGGTGTTGAGGTCGGTGATCGGCAATTGCGCGTTCTGCACGATGCGCTTGCCGGTGAAGCGCACGTCGGCGTCCATGGCGCGCCAACGTTCGGTACGGAACTCGGAGACCGGCAACGCCTTGTCCGCCGGCTGCTTGCTGGTCTCACCCTTGGCCGCCTGCTGCTCCTTGGTATCGGCGCCGATCAGGGGCGCCAGGTCTTCGAACAGCAACTGGTCGGAGCGCAGGGTGCCGCTGAGCTTGGGCCGCGGCTGCCCACCAGTGAACAGCACGTCGCCGTGCAGATCGCTCTTGCCTACCCGGCCATTGAAGTCCTCGTAGCTGAAGCGCGCGCCCGCCGGGTCGTTGAGCTTGACCGTGAGATGGCCGTCGGTAGCATAGGGCGCCGTCTCCGGCAGGGTGACCCCGGTCAGCGGATAGAGCTGCGCCAGGCTCTTGCCCTCCAGCACCAGGTGCAGGTCCAGGGCGCCCAGGCGCCGCGGATCGGTCAGGGTGCCGAACAGCTGCACCCGGGTGTCGCCGGCGCGGGCGTCCAGCTGGATGGGGAACGGCGTATCGGCGTCCTGCAGCGCCAGCAGGCCGCCGATCTGGCCACGGCCGCTCACCGGCACCTGCTTGTAGCTGCCCTCCACCGCCACGGCGAACTGGAAGGCCTGGGTCTGCTTGACGTTGGCGCGCTGGCGCGAGGTGCCCTGCTTGCCCACCAGGTCAGCGTAGGCGATGGGCGCATCCAGCGAGGTGATCCGCGCCCGCAGTCGCGTCGCGGTCTGGGCATCGTCGAAGCCGACCTGGCCGGCATCGAAGCCGATGGTGCCGATGTCCACGGTCCAGGGCGAGGGTTCGGCATTGGGATCCTTCTCGGCGGTCTCGAAGGTCCAGCTGTTGCGGCCATCGGCCAGCCGCTGGGCATTCACCACCGGCCCGGTGAGGGCGATGCGCGGGATGTAGATCTGCTTGGCCAGCAGCGCCAGCGGCGAAATCCGCAGTTGTACCCGGTCGAGATGGACGAAGGTCTTTTCCTTGGCCCAGTCCGGATTGCCCAGGTTGAGGTCTTCGGCGGCGATGTGCGGCCAGGGGATCCAGGCCCGCCAGCCCCCTTCGTCGGGCTCGCGCTGCCAGACCACGCCCAGGTTGCCTTCGATGGCAAACGGCCGGTGCAAGGCGCTCGATACTTGCTCGTTGAGAGTCGGCTTGAGTCGATTCCAGTCGAAGGTGGCCAGTACCACCACCAGTACTACCAGCAGCAGCAGGATGATTCCCAGCAGCCAGGCGAGGATCTTGCGTGGGCGCGTCATGGCCGCCTCCTTGGATTTCCGTTCCCTCTTGGGTCTGTTCAGCGCAGCGGGGTTCCCTGGATAGACATCATGGCTTGCGCTGGCGCAGTGCCAGGAGCGCCACCGCCACCCCGATCAGGGTCAGCAGCAGCAGGCTGCCACGCAGCCCCACCTGCCCAGCCACGGCGCCGATCAGCGGCGGACCGAGCAGGAAGCCCAGGTAGCCGGCGGTGGCGGTCATGGCGATACCGGTGGCCGGGGTCTCGGCCACCTGCCCCGCCGCGCTGAAGGCCGCCGGCACCACGTTGGAGAGGCCCAGCCCGACCAGGGCGAAGCCCAGGATCGCCGTCCAGGGGGCCGGCAGCAGCACCGCCACGGCCAGCCCCAGGGTCGCCAGCAGCGCGCCGCCGGAGATCACCTGGGGGCCACCGAAGCGCCGCCGGATGCCATCGCCGCAGAGGCGACCGATCAGCATGGTCAGCGAGAAGGCCGCGTAGCCGAGGGTCGCCACCACCGGCGTCGCCCCGCCCACCTGGTCCAGGTAGACGGCGCTCCAGTCGGTCATGGCGCCTTCCAGCATCAGGCAGCCCAGGGCGATCAGGCCCAGTGCCAGCACCCGCCGATCCGGCAGGCGCAAGGCATGGCTCACCGGACTGCGATCGCCCTCGTCCAGCGCCAGGGCCGCCGGTAGCGCCAGGACCAGCGCGACCAGGGCCGCCGCCAGCAGCACCAGCAGCGCCGAGGCGCCCAGGTGCAGCACCAGCGCCCCGAGCCCCGCGCCGAGGAAACCGCCCAGGCTGAAGGCGGCATGGAAGGACGACATCAGGGGGCCGTCCCAGCGCCGTTCGACATCGCTGGCATGGGCGTTCATGGCCACGTCGATCAAGCCATTGCAGGCGCCCAGCAGCAGCGCGGCGGGTAGCAGCCAGAACAGCGACGGCGCCGCCCCCGGCCAGCTCAGCACCGCCACGAAGGCCAGGATGCTGCAGCGGGTGAGGCGGCCGGTGCCACCCAGGCGCGGCACCAGCACCCCGGCGAAGGGCATGGTGAGCATGGCGCCCAGGGCGACGGCGAGCAGTACCAGGCTGAGCTGGCCGTCCCCCAGCGCCAGGTCGCGCTTCAGCTCGGGGATAGCGGCGGCCCAGCCGCCGATTCCGCAGCCATTGGCGAGAAAGACGGTGAAGGTGGCGCGGCGTTGGCGGCGCAAGGCGGCAGTGGTCATGGAGATCCTTGCAGAAGAGGACTAGCGGTCGCGAGTG
This sequence comes from uncultured Pseudomonas sp., assembly GCA_963519325.1. GTDB lineage: Bacteria > Pseudomonadota > Gammaproteobacteria > Pseudomonadales > Pseudomonadaceae > Chryseomonas. The sequence continues at coordinate 6,810 of CAUQPA010000038.1, forward strand.
GCCTGGTGCAGCTGCAGCCCGGCCGCCCGATAGGGTTGCAGCCGTTCCTCGCCCAGGTCGGCCGCCACCACCAGATGGTTCACCCGGTCGAGGTCCAATACGTGATAGAAGGCCACGCTGTCGAGCTTCTCGGCGGTCACCGCGACGGCGACCTCGCTGCTCTGCTCCGCCACCGCGGCCTTGAACTCGGCCTCTTCCAGGTCGAAGCCGGTCACCCCGGTTTCCAGTGCCAGGGCGCAGGTGCCTAGGAAGGCCAGGTCCGCCCGTACCCCGCGCAGATCGCGCAGCGCCCGTGCGCCCAGGCAGGCACCGGACTCCGGCACCGCCAGTCCCCCGATCATCAACACCCGGATGCCCTGGCGCTGCAGCAGCGCCGTCGCGATGACCGGGGCATTGGTGGCCACGGTCAGGTCAAGATCGACCGGCAAGGCCTGGGCGATGGCCAGGTTGGTCGAACCCGCATCCAGCAGCAGCAGTTGCCCCGGCTGTGCCAGCGCCGCCGCGGCCTGCCCCAGCGCCTGCGTGGCCGCCTCGTCCTGCCCGATGCGGGTCGGTAGCGCCTGTGGCGGCGTCAACAGCGAGAGCGCCCCGCCATACACCCGCCGACAGAGCCCCTGTCGCGCCAGTTCGCGCAGGTCGCGCCTGACGCTGTCTTCGGAGATGCCCCAGGTTACGGCGAGCTCGGCCGAAAGTACCCGGCCATGCTCACGCAGCAAGGCCAGGATGGCGGCCTGGCGTTCTTCGGGAAGGTGGATGGCTGCATTCATGCCGAAACTCCAAGGGGATCAGCAGATCATGCACAATCAAATAAAAACATGCAACATCATGCATTGCGTGAGACGTTGCTCCGGGCATCCAACCAGCGCCCACCAAAGACGTTGATCAGCAGGCCGAGCATGACCGCCAGGCCGCCCAGTTCCTGCTGGGTGGTCATCTGCTCACCCAGGAGTATGGCGGCCGAACTCAGTCCCACCACCGGTACCAGCAGGGAGAAAGGTGCCACCTGGCCGGCCGGATAGCGCGACAGCAGCCGGCTCCAGATGCCATAGCCGAGCAGCGTGGCGATGAAGGCGAGATAGACGATGGCGAAGAGGGAATTACCCGACAGCGAAGACAGCGCTGCGGCCATCCGCTCCGATCCTTCGAGCAGCCAGGACAGGATGAAGAAGGGAATGGGCGGAATCAGGCTGCCCCAGACCACCAGGCCGAGCATGTCGACCTTGCCGATCTTCTTGGTGACGATGTTGCCCAGCCCCCACATCGCCGCTGCCGCCAGGGTCAGCAGGAAACCGGCCAGGGTCATGGTCACGCCGTGCTCGGTACCGATCAGCAGCAAGCCCAGCGCCGCCACCGCCAGCCCGACCAGGCTGGCACGGCGTACCCGCTCTCCCAACAGGGTAGCCGCGAAGGCCAGGGTGAAGAACGCCTGGGCCTGCAACACCAGCGACGCCAGGCCCGCCGGCATCCCCACGTACATGGCCGAGAACAGGAAGGCGAACTGGCCCAGCGAGATGGTCGCACCGTAGGCCAGCAGCAGCCGCCAGGACACCTGGGGCCGGCGGACGAACAGAATGGCCGGGAAGGCCGCCAGGCAGAAGCGCAAGGCGCCCAGCAACATCGGCGGCACGCCATGCAGGCCGAGCTTGATGACGACGAAGTTCACCCCCCAGGCCAGGATGACGACCAACGCCAGCAGCAGATCCCTGGGTGACATGCACGACTCCTCGAAACATCAGACCAATTGATAGGCTGCTACCCTACTCCCCCTGGCCCTCCCAGCGCCGTCACAGTTGCTCATGAATTCGCCCGCACAGCTCGCCAAGTGCTTGCTGGCAAAAGAAAACCGCAGCCTGGGCTGCGGTGCGTCACGATCAGGCACTGCGTTTGTCCCGCAAGGGATCGTGCCCCCAGTTCATCAGCGACTTGCGCCAGCGCGAGTCCTCGATATCGCCATCCGGGCGTTGCTTGAGGTGCCGATGCACGTAGCCGATGACCTTGCGCATGGCCTTGTAGTCATCCTCTTCCAGCTCGGCCTGGCGCTTGCCCTTCAGCTCCAGGATACGCTCGCCCATGGCGTGACCGAACGCCTTGCCATCGTTGGCGGCCTTGACCTTCTTGCCACCCTTGGTCATGCCCACACCCTTGCTGGTGTCACCGCTGAGCCATTTGCGCAGCTGGCTCGGGGTCATGTTGACCACCTGCTTGAACTCGCTGCGTACCTCTTTCTTATCGTCTTTCTTGTCGTCGTTGGAAGCCTTCTTGGTGCTCATTTTTCACCTGCCTTTTGCAACGCCTTCACCAGTTCGTCCTTCTTCATGCGCGACCGGCCGCGAACCTCACGGCGTGCGGCGCGCTTCATCAATTCGTCCTTGGTGAGAGCGGCCAGACCCGACTTGCGCGCCGCCGACGTCTTGCGCGCCACGTCGGCCGGCTGCTTGGAATGCTGCTTGCCCCGGCGCGTATCACGACGCTTCTGCTGGGTGGTACGTTCGTACTCTTCCTTGCTCAGGGACTCGCGCGCCTTTTCCGGCAGGTAGCGTTCCCCGGTATCCTCGGACTTCTTGCCGGAGCGGGTATTCCACTTCTCGTCGGTCCACTGCTGGAGGTGGTTGTCCTTGCCCTTGCCGCCCTGGTATTCACCCCCGCGTTTCTGGTACTCCTGGGACGCCAGCTGCGCCTTGCGCGCCGACCACTGACCGGGCTTGCCGCCCTTGTCGCCCTCGGTAATCTCTTTCTTCACCTTTTCCCAGAGTTCGGGATCGCTCTTCTTGGCCGTGGCACTCATGGCTCACCTCAAGTTGGGGTCATTGTGGTCGCTGTCCTAGGGATGACTGTGCAACCGAAGCGGGGGTTCGCCCAAGGCGACGAACGCCCCTGTCCCGCCCCTTCCCGTACCTGAGACGCCCATGTCGCTTGCCACCCTGCTCCGCCGCCGCTGGATCCCGCTGCTCTTCGTGACCCTGTTGCTGGGCGTCGGCGTACCCTACGGCTGCTCGGAACTGGCCTATCGCGAACGCCTGTGGGTGTTCAGCATCGAGCCGGGCAACGCCAGCTGGTTCACCGGCGTTCCCGAAGGCGTCCGCCAGTTCAACATCCCGGTCGGCAGCGGGCTGACCGGCACCGACTATCTGCACGCCTGGTGGTGGCCCTCGCGCCACCCGGATGCGCCCGCGGTGCTCTATCTGCACGGCACCCGCTGGAACCTGACCGCCCAGGTACGCCGGATCGCCACCCTGCGCCAACTGGGCTACTCGGTGCTGGCCATCGACTATCGCGGCTTCGGCGAAAGCCCGGGCGAGCTACCCTCCGAGCGCAGCGTCTATCAGGATGCCCACAGCGCCTGGCAACAGCTGCAGAGGCTGCAACCCGAGGCGAGCAAGAGATACATCTATGGCCACTCCCTGGGCGGCGCCGTGGCGGTGGATCTGGCCTGGCGCATCGCCCGCGACGGGGATGCGGACGGCGACTACCCCGGCGCGGCCGGTCTCATCATCGAATCCACCTTCACCACCCTGGCCGATGCCGCATCGGCGGTGATCGACACCCGTTTTCCCCTGCGCTGGCTGATGTCGGAGAAATTCGACTCTCTGGCCAAGATCGCCGACATCCACCTGCCGGTCCTGATCGTCCATGGCAGCGACGATCGCTACGTCCCGTCGCGCTTCAGCGAAGCCCTCTATGCCGCGGCGCGACCACCCAAACGCCTGTTGCTGGTGCCCGGCGGCACCCACTCCAACAGCATGGTGATAGGCACGCACGACTATGCCGAGGCCTTGCGCCAGCTGTTCGGCAACGCCCAGATAACCCGCGGAAACGCAGGGGAATCATCGACAGGAGGCTAGGCGTTTCGCTCAGGCCATCGACGACGATGATAGTGACTATCTCGCCAGTCTATTTTTTCCTGGCCGTCCTCATCGGGATACTGAACTCACTCCAGAACAGTTTCCCCGAGGACACCACCATGAACCTGCGTATCGCTTTCGGCTTCGCCCTGACCGCCCTGGCCCTGAACACCTTCGCCCAGGACTTCACCTTCACCCCGAGCGCCGCCACCCAGGTCGCCGAAGAATCCAGCCAACGGCCGCTGGGCCAACTGATCAAGCAGCAGCAACAGCGTCTGCAAGACCGCACCCTCGCCGAGGAATCGAGCCTGCGGCCCCTGGGTCAGGTCATCAAGCAGCAGCAACGCCAGCTCCAGGAACGCCGGATCGCCGAGGAATCCAGCCTGCGCCCCCTGGGTCAGGTGATCGAGGACCAGCAACAGCGCCTTGGCAATGACGAAGTGGCCGAGGAATCCGGCCAGCGTCCCATGGGTCGCCTGATCGAACGCCAGCAGCATCGCCTGCAGGATCGCTTCGTCGCCGAAAACGGTTCGGCCCAGACCCTCGACCGCCTGATCAAGGCTGCCCAGACCCGCCAGGCCTGAGCCTTACCGCCCCTTCCTGCCCGGCCTTGCGCCGGGCTCGCTCAACGGGCCTTGTCGCTGCCCGGCCCGATGCTGGCGGGTGCTTCCACCACCAGCTCCTGAGGCACCTCGTCGATCCGCGGATCCAGCGCCGCCGCCATCGGACTCACCGTATCGGGCATCGCCACGTGATGCAGGGGCGCCGCCTCCAGCCGGTGCTCGCCACTGACGAAACGAGGTTGCACGAAGACGATCAGGATCACCGCATACGCCGAGGTCAGCACATAGAACATGCCCGGCCCGAAGTGCTCCATGGCCGCGCCGGCCAGCAGCGGCCCGATGCAGGCGCCGACGCCATAGGTGGTCAGCAGCATCGCCGACAATTCCACCCGCCGCTCGGGCTCGACATGGTCATTGGCAAAGGCCGTCGCCAGCGGATACAGGGTGAACAGCAGCATCCCCGACACGAATCCCGCGGCCAGCAGCCAGGGATAGGGCAAGGTGACCAGCCCCCACAGGGGCACCGCGGCCAGGCACAGCAGGACCGCATTGGCGCGGATCAGCTTGCAGCGGTCGAGGCGATCCGACAGCCAGCCCAGCGGCCACTGTGCACAGAAGCCCGCGACGATGCACAGCCCGACGTAGAAGCTCGACTGCGCCGTATCCAGGCCACTGCGACTGGCGAATACCGGCGCCAGGCCATAGAAGCCCCCCACCAGCAGCCCCGCGGTGAAGATGGTCACCAGCGATTGGGGCACCCGCTGCCAGAAGAAACGAATCTCCAGCGGCGCCGCCACCAGCTTGGCCGGGTGCACCCGGCGCGTCATGGCCAGGGGAATCAGGCAGGAGGCGAAGCAGATGGCCACCAGCAGCAGCGGCTTGTAATCCAGTTGCGGATGCCAGGCCAGCAGCGCCTGGCCAATCACCAGGCCCAGGTCCACCGCCACCATGTAGCCGGCGAACACCTTGCCACGCTGGTGGTTCTCCGCCTGCTCGTTGAGCCAGCTCTCGATCACCATGTACTGGTTCATCATCACCACGCCCATGACGAATCTCAGCGCGATCCAGACGTTCAGGTCATCGACCAGGGCATGGATGAGCACCGTGACCGTCGCCGCACCGGCGCAGGCCACATAGGAGCGGATATGGCCGACACTGGCGATCAGCCGATGGCCGAACTTGCCGCCACACACCAGTCCGAAGTAATAGGCCGCCATCAGGGCGCCGGTCCACATATCCCCCGCCCCCTGTTCGGTCAGTCGCAGACCGATATAGGTGGTGAAGAGACCGGAGCCGGCCAACATCAGCAGCGTAGCGAAATAAAGCGCAGGAAAGGTAACGAGAGGGCTGAACATCAGGGATCACATGGCAGGAAGCGGAAAGCCAAAACGGACCAGCGCCGGCTGATCGTCGGGACTACGAAAGGGAAGGTTTAGGAAGGAAACGCCAGGGTTTACTCCGGCTCTTGCCGCCGGCTGGTCTCGGCACGCTGGCGCTGCCGCCACTGGTCCAGATAGACCACCTGGCCATGCTCGGGCTTGGCCTGGTAGGCAGGGGCCGAAGCCACCACCGAACCCGCCGCAGGGCGTTCGACCTCGGCCACCACGAAGGGGGCGAACTCGACCTTGGCCAGCGTCTTGCCGAACAGGGCGAGCGAGGCATCGAGCCGCTCCTCGCCAGTCACGGTGAATTCGAAGGAGAAGAGCCGTGCCAGTCGCTTGCGACCCTTGGCATCGGCCAGCCAGCGCAGGCGCGAAAAGGCCACCGCGCCATCGAGCAACGTCACCTTCCGGCGTCGACACTCCTGCTCCGCCAGCAGCAAGGCCCGCTCGCGGATGCCCCGGCCATGCCAGAACCACAGGCCAATGCCGACCGCACCCAGCAACAGGCAGAGATTACCTAGCGTCAGCATCTTCGCTCCTCATCGAAGGGTACCGCCGTCACTGACGCCGCGCAGCGTCACCAGATGCCGTCTCGTTCAACAGGCGAATGTTCTCACGCTCGCCTTTGTACAACGCCAGAGGGGCGATTTCCTTACCCAGCAACGGCACCTGTTGTTGGTGCCAGATGTAGTAGAAAACGTTCAGTACCACCAATAGCAGAAACAACCAACGCATCATTCGTTCTCGAGCGGACACGCCAAAGCCAATCCAGCAAACACCATATCGGGCACGATCCGCGCACCTGGAACGACATGTTTGACCAGTTCCGCGTCACCCCCGGTCAGGAAGACCTCGCAACCTTCGGCGAACATCTCCTGCGCCAATTCGTACTGGGTACGGACGAAGCCCTTGAGCATGTACAGACAGCCACGCTCCACGGCCTCGATGGTCGTGCGTCCCGGCGCCTCGTAGCGTTCACCACTGGCCCAATGTGGATCGTAGCGGATACGGCGGGTATGGGTCTGCAGTTCCCGACGCATCAACGGAATCCCCGGACAGATGAACCCTCCCTGGTGCTCGCCTTGGGCATCGACCAGGTCCGAGGTGACCGCGGTGCCCAGGTCCAGCACCACGCAGGCCTTGCCTTCGGCCAGCTGGACCGCCGCGAGGATCACCAGCCAGCGATCCATACCCAGGCGCTGGTGATCACGATAGCCATTGCGGACACCGTTCCACACCTCCACCGGCAGGGCCTGGTGACAGGGGATGCCGAAGGTGGCGGTCAAGCGTTCCTTGAGCTGCTGGGTCTCTTCGTCACTGCGGACACTCACCAGCCGGCAAGCCGCCACTGGTGGGGTGTCCGGCTGGGAAAGTGCAGCCACCAGGGCATCGTCACTGTCGACGATACCGGTGGCGACCACGTCGGCAGCGGTATCGAGCAGCCGCCACTTGATCAGGCTGTTACCGCAATCGAGTTCAAGAATCATGATCTAGGCTCAGGCTCAACTCGCCACCACTGAACGCCTGCGTCTGCCCGTTCACCCGCATGAGAATAGCCCCATCTTCGGCAACTCCTTCCACTGTGCCCTGGATACAGCGAACCCCCGAAGACAGGGTTACCGCTCGACCTTGCCAGCCATGATAACGCTCCCACTCATCGCGCAGGGCAGCGAATCCCGCCTGGCGATGAATCTGCCACAGGCCATCGATCTCCTGCAGCAGCAGACTGGCGACTTCATTGCGATCCTGCAGCCCGCCAAGCGCCTCCGCCATGGAGATCCACGGCTGGTCGATGTTGTCGGCCAGGCGCATGTTGACGTTGATGCCGATCCCGATGATGGCCTGGCAGCTGTCCTGGGGATCGCCCGACAGCTCGATGAGAATACCGGCCAGCTTGCGGCCGCGAACCAGGACATCGTTGGGCCACTTCAACCAGGCATCCTCGACCCCCAGCCGCTGCAGAGTACGGATGACCGCCAGCCCCATGGTCAGGCTCAGCGCCTGCAGCTTCTGGATGCCACCCTGGCTGGAGACCACCGCCGTGAGATAGAGATTCTTGCCATAGGGGCTGACCCAGGCGCGGCCACGACGGCCACGCCCGGCTTGCTGGTGCTCGGCGAGCAGGACGAAGGGCGGCGGCTCGTGCTGCTGCAGGCGACGTTGCGCCTCGGCATTGGTGGAGTCGATGGACGCCAGGACCGTGACGGGCCAACTACCCTGCCGGGCGATCCGCTCGGCATCGAGTAGCGACAGCGGCTCCTCCAGGCGGTAACCGCGGCCCGGAACCTTGAACACCTCGACCCCAAAGTCCTCTTCGAGGGTCTTCAGCCGCTTCCAGATGGCGCTCCTGGAGACGCCCAAGGCTTCACCGAGCTCGACGCCCGAATGAAACTTTCCATCACTCAGCAGGTGCAGCAACGGCATGCTCGAACTCCGTTCGACTTTCTTCCGCCCCAAAGACAACACCCCCGCCAGAATGAACTGAGCGGGGGTGCTGGG
>CAUQPA010000039.1:0-15035 GCA_963519325.1 uncultured Pseudomonas sp.
GGCTCGCCCGGGGCGTACGGCAGCAAACGCCTGGGGAAGCTGCGGATGCGACCCCCTCCCCGCCGGCCGCCCCGGGCGTGAAGAAGCCGGCCATGACGCTTCTGGGCCTGCTGCATCTTCTCTGGTCGGAAAGCCGGCTCACCACCTGGTACCCGGCAATGGCGGGAAAGCGTAATGGGGAGCTGATTTCTCACCTGCTTCACGAATGCGCCGGGCGGGTGTCGGTAGCCCCTCGCATCAAGCTCGACCAGGTGTTGCTGCTGGCCGCTCAGAAAGAGAAGCGGCGCGAGGCGGCCAACCGCGAGATCGCGACGAACGCGGCCTCACGCAACTGGCGGCTGGTCGTCGTCAGTCCCCTGGCCAGGTACGACGAGGAGCGCCACAGCGGCTCGCCGGAGAGATTGCCAGTGACTGGGCCATTCGGGATGCCAACGCTCTACCTGCCCCCTGCCGTATGGGAAACCGCCTCTCGCCGATTCGGACGGGAGCTGGGCGCCTGGCGCAGGGGAAGCCGGGTGATCGCTATCGCTCAAATCGCGCAGCGCCCGGCCAAAGCCCACCAGGCGGATGTGCTCGAGGTGGCGCTGATGCAGGTGAGCGAGCAGTGGATCCCGCTTGATTCAGACCTGGAAGGCAAGGTCGAGCAGAAGCTGCGGGATGAGAGGCGCAAGTTCGACAAGCCGCTGCGTTACGACGCCGACGAATGCGCCGTCTTCCCAGACTTCTGGCTGCTGGACATGCAGCAGGACTTCGCGCTCGAGGTCTTCGGCATGGCCACACCGCAGTACCTGGAACGGCGCGGCACGAAAGAACAGTGGTACTGCAACGAGTATGGCAAGACGGGCTGGTGGCGCTGGGACGCGACCCAGGACCCTCGGGGAGAACACATACCGGCGTTCCCCGCGGCATACGTGTCTTCCAGATAGGTCAACGCGAAACCGGGCTAGCAGCGCAAACGTCCGGGCTCACTGTCGGTTTCCGAAATTGCTGCGAAATTCTGGAAACAATTGAACGGAAATTAGCCAATGACAGCAATCGACCCATTGCAGACCTTCGCGTGGGGCGGCAGTTGGCCAGAAGCGGACGTCGAAAAGCGACCGCTAGCGATCCTTCACAGCCATTCAAATGCCAGCGACGAACGTTGGTAAGCTGCCCACCGCTGCCCGAAGCCAGATAGCTGCGCTGCAGCAGTACGTGCGAGAGGTGTGCTTATCACCGGCGTCTAAGGCTAAAAAAAAGCCCGCACCGTGGAGCAACGGGCGGGCAAGAGCATTCGCTAGGTAGCTATGCGGGCTACCGAATGAAGTTATCACACGGTTATAAAACGCTTTCGTGGATGTAAATAGAAATTCACGGCGGATTGGTTTCGCGGGATCTAAAGTAAATTAGCCCGGATTGTTCGTCGCCAGGGCCATATCTATTCACATGGCGATCGCAGTTCGCGACCTCGATCGCGACCTTGCCGACGTGGTTGCCGCTCTTGAGCCGCTGATAAGCTGCCTGGTAGTCCGCGAACGGGAAGGTCTGATCGAGGACCGGATGCATCTCGTGCAGAGCCATGGCCCGCAGCAGTGCTTCGAAGTTCGCCCTCGGTCCAATCGCTGTTCCCGCCACGTGAAGGCTGCGCGAGAGAATATCGATCGGCGGAAGGCCGCCGCCGAAGCCGCTGGTGAAGCCAACCAGCGTGATGTCGCCGCCCTTGCGGGTTGCCGCCGCCGACTTCGCGATCGTCTTATCGCCTGCGATGTCGATGGTCTTGTCGACCCCTCGGCCGTCGGTGAGGGCGAGGATTTCCTTATCCCAGTCGGGATGGGTCCGGTAGTTGACTACCGCCGCGGCTCCCAGTGCCTCGAGACGTCCGCCTTCTCATCGGACGATGTGATCGCGAGGACTTTCGCGCCGAACATCGTCGCCCCTTGGAGCGAGAAGAGCGCAACGCCCCCTGTGCCCTGAACCAGCACCGTCTCACCCGCTTATAGGGGTGACGACAGGTTGAGCCCGGTCCAGGCAGTAACAGCGGCGCACGATAGAGATGCTGCTTCGGCGTAGGACATGTAGTCCGGCATGTGAACGATAGCGTTCTCGTGGACTATGATCTGCTCGGCCAGCCAACCATCGGTGGTGATGCCGAGGCTGTGGAGCTGATACTCCGGACGCGGGGGGGCCGCCGATCCAGTGCGGGTGGCATGAGGCACTGACGCGATCGCCCACCTTCGTGCGCGTCACGGCTTCACCGATCGTGACGACCTCGCCCGCTCCATCCGACCATGTAGCCACCAAAAGCGATAGAGGTAGCGCCGTCGCGGAGGCGGTTAACGGTGACGATGCCAGCGTGGTTGCCGCAGGCTAATCTAATGGCGTTGCGCAGGTTGCCTGTGTAGGCCGAGGCGGTCAGGCGAAGTTCTGAGGAAGCCCTCGCAAGAGTAAAGCTGCTGGTCAACCAGCCTACGTATGGCAGCCCGATGGTGGGCGAGGCTACCCTCAGAGAGTTTGTTTAGAGCTGCCCCGCGTAGCAATCTCAGACCATAGCCTGATGCTTGGGCACCTCCAGCTACATAGCACGTCTTCTCGCACGGAGAAGGAAAAGAATGCGCGGGTACAGACCGTTGGAGGCGATTGGATCCGTAGCAGTTGTCGCTGCTCCTGAATGACTCTAAGCGGTTTCGATGCCGGCATGACGAAGCACACAGTTTTGTTGCTCCTATAGTCATATTGCCATCAAAAATATACATACGTGCGAAAACGTATGTAAGATGCCGGCGCTTTGGCGTTTGGTGAGCGCCTTGGTTTAACGCAAGGGCCCCCAAGGGTGTAACAAAATCAACGCGCATTGCTCGTTCGAGAGTGCGACTGGGTAGAAACATGTCCGACCAATCCCTACCTCGTACATCGGTTGCCGCTGGTAACCGCCTGGTGATCTGCGAGCATTGTGATTCGGTTCATCGCTTAGGACCCCTTGTCTTGGGCGAGCGGGCGCATTGCCTGCGCTGCGGCGCCTTGCTCTATCGCGCCAGCCGCCTGGATATCCAAGGGCTACTTGCCCTGGCGATCGCCGCCGCGGTGCTGTTCGTGATCGCCAACGTGAGCCCCATCCTGCAACTGAAACTGAGTGGTCTGCACAGCGAGTCAACCCTGTTAGGTTCTGTAATGGCTATGAGGGGCGGCTTCTCTGAGGTCATGGGGCTAGTAGTGGCCATGACCTTGTTTGTAGTGCCGTTGCTGCAGATTGTTTTGCTTCTATGGGTACTCAGCTTCGCCCAAGCCGGCCATCGTGCACCCGGTTTCGCTAAGGCCATGGTCACCCTGCATTACCTGCGGCCCTGGAGCATGATCGAGGTTTTCGTGCTTGGCACTCTGGTTGCGATGATCAAGCTGATTGGCTTGGTGCATGTGGTGATAGGGGCTGGACTGTTCGGAATGGTGGGGCTGATGGTGGTCCTGCTGATCATCGCTAAGCGCGACCTGCATCCGCTGTGGGACGCCGTCGGGGAGCGCGATTCATGAGCGCACTCCGCCTCCCACCGCGTGCCGATAAACTTCGCCTCTGCCTGTGCCATGTCTGTGGAAGACTTTGCCCGGCGCCACGCCATCACGAGGCCGGTTGCCCCCGCTGCGGCTCGGCGCTGCACGGACGTAAGCCCAACGTCTATGCCAAGACTTGGGCTTACCTGATAGCTGCCTTAATTCTCTATATTCCGGCCAACGTTTTACCGGTGATGTTCACCGGTGTTCTTGGAAAAGGCGCGGAAAGTACCATTCTTGAAGGGGTGGTTGAATTCTGGGAGGGCGGCTCCTGGGGCGTCGCCCTGGTCATCTTCATCGCCAGCGTGGCGGTGCCTTCCATCAAGTTTCTGGTGCTCGGCACCCTGCTGGTGACTTGCCAACGCCGCAGTGACTGGGCGATGGCCCAGCGCGCCCGGCTCTATCGCTTCGTTGAGCTGATCGGCTACTGGTCGATGCTCGACGTGATCGTGGTGGCCCTGGTCTCGGCGCTGGTGCATTTCGGTGCCCTGAGTTCGGCAGCGCCGCGCCTGGGTATCGTGTTCTTTGGTTTCGTGGTGGTGCTGACGATGCTCGCCGCGATGAGTTTCGATCCCCGCTTGATCTGGGATGCAGAGGTGAACGATGACGGACAGGCATGAACCCGACGTCCTGGCGCCTACCCCCGAGGTACGCCGCAGTCGCTGGAGCGTATCGCTGATCTGGCTGGTGCCCATCGTGGCGGCCCTGATCGGGCTGTCCATGGTGATCCACAGCTGGGCCTCGCGCGGTCCTACCATCACGGTGACCTTTCTCACCGCCGAAAGCCTGGAAGCCGGCAAGACCCAGGTCAAGTACAAGAACGTGGTCATCGGCACCGTCAGCGACATCCAGCTGGCCTCGGATCGTGATCGAGTGACCGCCACTATCGAGCTGGAGAAGTCTGCCGAGGGCTTCGCTACCAAGGGCGCGCGCTTCTGGGTGGTGCGTCCGCGCTTCGGCGTCAACGGCGTTTCGGGGGTCGATACCCTGCTGTCGGGTGCCTTTATCGGCGCTGACATCGGTGACTCTACCGATCCTAAGCGCGACTTTCAGGGCCTGGAGCAACCACCGGCACTGATCCACGGCACTTCGGGCAAGAGGTTCATGATAACTGCCGATGATCTAGGCTCACTGGATGTAGGCTCACCAGTCTATTACCGGCGCATCCAGGTCGGCCGGGTGGTGTCCTTCCACCTCAATCCGGATGGCAAGGACGTCAGCGCTCAGGTCTTCATCGATTCGCCCTACGACCGCTTCGTTACCACCAATACCCGTTTCTGGAACGCCAGCGGCGTCGATGTAGCCCTAAGCGCGAGTGGTCTCACCCTCAAAACCCAGTCGCTGGCCACGGTTGCCGCCGGAGGCATCGCCTTCGTCACCCCCGAATGGCCGAAGGATCCGCAGGAGGCGCAGGAAGACCAGAGTTTCACCCTGTTCGACGACCAGACCAGCGCCCTGGCGCCGCCGGATGGCGAGCCCTTCTATGTACGGATGAGATTCCAGCAGTCGCTGCGTGGCCTCGCCACCGGGGCGCCGGTGGAATTCCTCGGCATGAACGTTGGCCGGGTGGTGTCCCTGACCCCCGACTACGAGGATGCCCAGGATCGCTTCTCGCTGATCGTCGGCGCGGTCATCTATCCCCAGCGGCTGGGCGACGTCGGCAAGCGCATCGAGACCAAGGACCGCGACGGCAAGCTGTTCGCCGGCTGGGTGGCCCGCGGTCTGCGCGCCCAGGCCCGCACCGGCAACCTGCTGACCGGCCAGCTCTACATTTCGATCGACTTCGTGCCCAATGCACCCAAGGTGGCCTTCGATCCCCAGGCCAAACCGCTGTCGATTCCCACCGTCACCGGCAGCTTCGATCGCCTGCAGGAGCAGATGGCTGGCATCGTCAACAAGATCGACAAGATCCCCTTCGATTCCATCGGCAAGAATCTCGACACCAGCCTAGCGCAGCTCAGCGGCACCCTCAAGCAGCTCAACGCCGGGGTCCTGCCGCAGCTGACCACCACCCTGATGGGCGTGCAGCAACTCACCGGCAGCGCCAGCCAGAGCCTAGGCGCGGATTCCCCGGTGCAGCAGAATCTGACCCAGACCCTGGAAGAGATGCAGCGCATGGCGCGTTCCCTGCGCGTGTTCGGTGACTACCTCGGCCGCCATCCGGAATCCCTGATCCGCGGTCTGGTGACCGATCCGCCGCCCAAGTTCGAACCGGGCTCCCGCGATCCCGCCAAAGGAAAACTGCAATGAAGCGCCTGACCTGCCTGGCTCTGCCCCTGCTGCTGGCCGCCTGTTCGTCCAAGGCGCCGCTCAATTACCACACCCTGACCAGCGCCGCGGAGCCCGCCAGCCAGGCGCGCGCGGCGGACTTCCGCTTCGCCCTGCAGGGCGTCTCGGTGCCGCCCCAGGTGGATCAGCCGCAGCTGGTGGTGCGCCAGGGCGAGGGCATCGCCCTGCTGGAAAACGAACGCTGGATCGCGCCCCTGGCCGACGAGGTGCGCAGTGCCCTGTCCGCCGACCTGTCCCAGGACCTCGGCACCCTGGACCTGGGCGATGCCCCGCGCGGCAGCGGCGCCCCGGTGCTGCGCATCAAGGTGGATCTGCAGCGCTTCGATTCGCAGCCCGGGCGCGGCGTCCAGCAGGACGCGCTCTGGACCCTGCGCCTGGCCGAGCCGGGTGGCGAGCGGGTGCTCACCTGTGGCAGCCGGATCAGCCAGCCGGCTGGCGCCTCCTATGCCGAGGTCGTGGCGGCGCACCGCCAGGCCCTGGCGACCCTGGCCGGGCGCATCGAGCCGGTGGCGCGCGCCTTCGTAAACGAGAGCGTTACGAAGTGCCTGGTAGGGGAGCCATAACTCTATCGGCTGTGTACCGCCGCCGCTTTGCTATGCGTCGACATCCATGACAACGCGATACGTTGCTTCTAGCAACGGCCGGGTAGGCTTGTAGCCGGCCCCTATCAGCCTCATACGATTGCGCAAGCTACGCAGTAAAAGAGGCCAGAGCTCCCCGCTACGTGGACAAGCTGACTACCTGGGCTCTATTGACGTCTACCGCTTTGCGCCGCCTGAAAGCTACCATAAAACATAAATTTCAACCGTGAGGCATTTGCAGTAGCGACACCGATCGGTCAGCCATCGCTTCTAGCCTCAAGAAATTCTCAAGCGGGCCTGCTGCTCCTTCCTCGCCAAAATAACGATGAATGGTCACAAAGAGCATAAGAAAAAGCACGTGCTGGTCTTGACTAGAATTAATATTCTAATTCTACTATTGGCGTTGGTTCCTTGCTCGATTGGTATCGAGATTATGGGTCGCGTTTTTTAAAAAATGCAGGTGAGTCCAGGGGCGTCGTTACACAGCTAAGACAAAACCTTTACAAACGACTAAATATGCTTTGTCAATAACTAACAGAAGAGAAGGAAGAGCACGATGAAGATACATTCAAAATTGTTAGTTTCTGGTTTGACTTGCTTCACGGTGGCTTTCACCACTCAAGCCCTCGCCGAAAATAGTACCAAGCCAATATTTACTATCGGTGGCACCGGTAGCTATAACGAGTATCGCTTTGACGGTAGAGGTTTAAACGAGGACGATAAGTCTTACCTCGGCGAAGGCGGCTTGTTCGCCGAATTCGGAAACAAGGTGACGGGTGCTGGGGGAGTGATATATCAAGCAGCACTTTCCGCTAAGTATGGAGAAAAAGACGATAACGAGGTAAAAGAAGCTCAAGCTGATTTGGATATCGGCTATCGCTTCGCTATGGATTCGATCAATTACGTGGATGCAACTATCGGCGGTGGCTATATTTGGAATCGATATGAACCCCAAGCCGACGACCTGAATATTAAGCTCACTAATAAAGCTCCGTTTGCCAAGGCAGCCGTCGGATACAACCATAAGTTTAATGACGCCACTATGCGGATCGAGCTTGGTGCGAGGCACACGATCAATGGTAGCGCTAAACTGAAGGCTGATGATTTCGATAGCGACGATGTGGATCTGAAGGATCGCACGAACCCTTACGCTGAAATTGGTTTTCTAATGAACCAAAACGGGCAGTTGCCAGTTTATGCCGGTGCGTACTACACCTACACCGAATATAAGCTGGACAGTGATAGCGAGCTTTCTTCAGATGCCAAGCTCAAGCGCGATGAATATGGTCTAAAGTTAGGATTGGCGTTCTAATAGTTAGTGATGCGGCTATGTAATAGATGAGCATAGCCGCTTCCAGCACTTTAGCTACACTGCTAGACGTCAAATCGATTTGAGAACTCTAGAGGTCAGCCAATACGATACCGCATATGCGCGATACTGCTTTTCAAAACAGGTAGGTGTTGTGTTAGCGAAGCAATTGCATCGACCTAATAAAGCTGTGTCCTCAGGAAGTGCCGGTTTTCGCGCTTGTAAAAGTGCTTTGTATTTTAATTATATGCCCAGCGGGCCGTCCCTTAAAATTAGCTTTGACAGTAAAGGCACTATGCTTAGCATATTTAACGCAAGCTTGGTATCTATAAGCGTATCGGCCGATATTTACTGCGCAGTAGAGTACAAAGTCTTATGTGCTGTGGGGAATTATTAAAATAGCCAATTAATAGATGGGATAAATATTAAAATTGCTTTTATATGGCGATAGCAACTTGTTTATGCAAGCTTGAAATATAGTTATGGATCCGTATCCAGTTCACTAAACGGCCATCGTTAATTTACTGCCTTCTTCGGACTCTGGTAAGGCGTAATACTGAAGGTGTTCCTTTGATATTTGGCTTCCGCTATTCTCGCGAAAATTTACGTACAATGAATATCTCTTTAAAAAGTAGTCGGATGTCACTTGTTTTGGTTGTTAACTTTTGCGTTTTTATGAGTAGGTCGGGATTTGCTTTTTCAGATACCGTTTGGCTAAAAAACGGAGATCGGCTCAGCGGCACTATAAAGCTATTAGATATAAATAAACTATTGCTAGAAACAGACTATGGCGGTTCCGTCTTAATTGACTGGGACAAGGTAGCCACGCTTCAAACAGACCGAAAGATGTTGGTCGAGAAAGGAGCGTATGGCGCTGACCTCGAAGTGGAACGTATCAGGCCAGCCGAGAAAGGAAAAGTTAAAATAGAAACAGAGGCTGAAGGTATTCAAATCGTTAATTTAATAAGTGTTAATCGGATAGTTTCACCTCGTCCATTTCTGAGAGATTTTTCCTGGAAGGGAAACATTGATGCTGCTTTAGATTACAAGAGTAGTAAATCAAATACAGCTGACTACAATGTAGATTTAAAGATGCAGGCTCGCCATAATCTGTGGCGCCACAATATTCAGGGAAGTTATAACAAAGAGAAGACTGAAGATGCTGTTGCTACAGACAATTGGTCTATCCAGTACGCGGCGGACCGTTTCTTCAACGAAAAATTCTTTTGGCAAGGTCGCTTGGAATACACGGATGATAATATCCAAGATATTTCTCGCCAACGAACCTTAGGTACAGGGCCTGGCTTCCAGTTTTGGGATAGTGAGCTAGGGGCCTTTTCGCTTGCAGCTCTGCTGAACCGTGCAGATTATGAGTTCAGGAGCGGAAGCGAGACTAACTTTTATTCGGCATCCTTTAAGTGGGATTACAGTCGATATTTTTATGGCCAGACTGTCCAGATATTCGCGGCGGGAGAGTTTGCACGTCCTTTAGACAACACCGCCGTATTTGGCTTAGATGCAGAAGCAGGGCTACGATATAAGATCACGAACTGGGCATCGGTAAATGTCAAGGCGTCCAAGCAGCTAATCAGTGGTGCAGAGGGTGATTTTGACGAAACTAAATATACTTTTGGATTTGGCGTCTCATGGTAGAGATACACATTTAACAAGTTGTGAGGGATTCGCTACCAGCAGTGGGTAGAGAGCATGTCTCAATCATAGCTGGTTGCTATGTGAAGCGAAAATTTACCGGAGATTTGAATGATGCCCCACAATAAGGGTGGTGACAGGGACGAAGAGTGCGAGAATCCGACGGACACTGTGATTTCTATGGTTTTGGTTGTTATCAGTGTTCTCTCACTCACCATTATAATCACGGTTTCCATATGTATGATACTGATTTGAAATACACCTACTGTCTTTATTAAATCCACGCGCCAAACTATGTTTCATAGGTGACGACGTTTTGGAGCTGAATTTAGGACGGAGCCGTTCGCTAAATGCTTTCGGCGCTTCATTGAAAATGATTCTTTTGGGTGCTAGCGTGACGTAAGTCTGCTTTTCCAAACCCAAACCAGTGAGTAGGACCGAACGCCATTTAAGCTTAATCAGGCAGAATAGAGGTAGTGCCTTCGAATCCTCGATTCAAACCTATATCCGGATGCAGACTTTTTACCTAGCTCTCCGTTTTAAAAGCATACGTGAAATGTAGAAAACGCCACACCCTTAGCTTTTGCCAATTTACTGGAGAGTGTCGTATGCATACGGCCATCCGCACTTCATGGGTAAGGAGCTAATTCTAACGCGAAAATGAATGGGGTGTACGATGGAAAACAAAAGATCGATTCCGCCATTACGATATCCGCTACATACTCTAAAAGACGAAGTGCCGCCGGAAGCCGTAACGATCATGATAGGACTGGGCCTTGTCATTTTCGTCTTTCTCTTAGCTTCAATAATGAGCTGTGAGACTCTCTGCTATTATGGTCAGATAGATCATTTAGCTGTAGAAAATTATAACTATCTCCGATCAATCCACAGGATTGATTGTTTGAAGATCGTATCTACATGTTGTTAGCACACGTGCCTCAGTTTTTAGCATTTAGAGCAGCACGGTTAACGTCTATCTGACTCAAGATAATGAAGATAGCTCGAAAGTGCTCTAGGTATTTCCCGCAAAAGCATTGTATCGCTGAATGCGAGTTCTTTTTGATCAACACTTAACGGTCCTGCCGGCAAGGCTATAAGCATCTGCGCGTAAACCTCTATTTCTTTATCTGAAAATTTTGGCTGGCGAATACCTATTATTTTTTTGAAAAATTTTAAAACCTGTGAGTGAATATTCTTTTCCGAGGCCAAGTCAAACTGATTTTCGCGAATCAGCACCAGAAAACCAGGGTTGCTCGATATGTAACGAAGAGCGGGCATGATTGCTTCTTCTATTACTTCATTTGGTGCGCAATCCTTCCAAAAAACATCTGGTATTTTATCTCGCTCTAAATAAAAATCCATAATAAAGCGGGTGTGTTTTGACGTTAACACGCTAAGCAAATCTTTTTTATATTTAAAGAAATGGTATAGAGAGCCAATAGATGTGTCTGCTTCGGACGCTAAATCTTGCATTGTAAAATTTGACGATTTTAGTTTTTCCATAAGTACTACCGCAGCGGTGAGGATCTTTTGGTACCTGATATGACCTCTTGCTTGCTGCGGAATACGTGGGCTTTTCATGCTTTTCTCGATAAATTTATTGCTATGTGAAGCATTATCATTCATGGGTCAAAAAAATGCAAACGACCTTAACAATATATGCTGCCTCGTGGCATTGCTGGTTGTCTTTAGCTACTTTTAATATGGTTGAGCGACTTTTTTAAGAATGCCGGTGGCTGTGCATTTTATTGATCCTAGTTTGTGAGTAAAGAATGCCGACTGATAACTTAAGCTTTAAGATTAAGGCGTAATCGATTTGATAGGGGCGTGCTATTGCATGGTATAGTGGCTATGCTTATACCTACGATCTTCGGTTCTTTTATATAAAAGACGTTTCGCAATGTCAGATGGTGTCAGTTCTGATGACATTTAGACGTGTTCTTTCTCCTGTTAAGCGGCCCCGGACTAAGCCTCGATCTTATGGCAGAGTCTAATTATGGACGGGGATTGCGTGCCTTTGATAGGCCGAGAACCATTTTGGTCCGACGGGCTTACGGACGCGCCATGAGGTCCGTAAGACTCAAGGAATAGCGGAGCACTTTGTGCGCTTCCGGTCATTATTGGTTTGAGCGGTGAGTGGGCGGATAACGAAGCGATAGGAAGCTGGCATTAGTCCCTCACTGTCGTCACTGGATTGGTCGGATCGATTTCGGCATTGACCAAAGCCGATTGATCATGTTCTCGGTAGATCCGCTGTGTACCATATATAGGGCCGATCTGCTGAGACCTCCGAGGTTCTGCACCATAGGAATAACACGACAAAGCTCATTAGATAGTTTGGCCTCCTCGCCCGCGTTGGGCCGATACCCTCCCATCAACTAAGGTCCAATGAACGGCCCTCTGGCCGTGGATAGAAGAATCCGGCTCAGATACAGGTCAGGGACGGGTCAGGCTATTACAGTCCTTATCTGGCCAAGCGCTGATACTTATAAGCGCTACAGGAAGTTAAATCAGCGGAGCCAAGGTTTTTGAGCGTTCAGTCAAGGCGCTGAAATTAGTCCCGATGAGCAAGATACCATAGAGGGGTTGCAGCGGATCCGCGGCCATGCCTAGCGTCTGCTGCAGACCGATGGCAACGAAGGCTTGCTCAGCAGTCAGAAGGCGCAGCAAGAAAGCGCCGAGCGTAAAGCGGATGATATCGGCAGTACCTAGCCAACGTTTCTGGATGAGTGGCGCTGGCGAATGTGTTCGATTCCCCAAGCAGTGATCAATAGCACGACTGCCGCTGCTAGTGCCCGACCGAGCCATGGCTGGTCAAACCGCCACAGAACTCCTCCTGACGCTAACACCGCCCCTATTGCGGCCAAGCCGAGAGCGACGATGGCGAAGGTGAGAAAGTCGAGGGGTTCGAGCACTGTGATTCGCTCGCTGACTGGTAGTCCGAGTACTGCTACAGCCGCTGGCGTACACATAGCCAGCCCGGCGGCGAAAACGTATAGGCAGTGCGACTGACCGGAGATCTAGTAGCGCCGAGGATAGTTGCCAGGCGATTGGCGTTGCCAACTGAGTAATACCCAAGCCCAGGATGAGCCCTTTAATCAGGCTCGCCTTTAGAAAGGCTTGCAGCATATAGAAAATTCCTAGGGTACTACAGACCACACCTGCAAGCCCGGAGAGTGCGCAAACAGTGACGCCATGGCGAACGTGACGACGAATGCGTGCGCAATCATTGCTAGAAGGTAAACGGCGAGTCCTAACTTTGCGAATCGGCGCAATCCGTACTGCTGACGCACCTTGAACATAATAAGATTGACGGAGACATTTACCATCACCTGGGCAGCCGGTAGCTAGGCAGCGTAAGTGGGTATAAGCCCCAAATGGCACCGAATATTCGGCAGGTTGGCACTGACCAGCGCATTACCCAGCGCTCCTGTCGTCCTTACCAGTAACGCTACCGTGGCATAGGCCAGCCGGATGATGGGCCTATGCTCCAGATTGGCCGCCGAACCAAGCATGGCGAGACGCTCTTGCGGTGTTCAGTTCGGCGAGCGTTCAAGGTGTTCCGGCATGCGTCATCCTATTCGGGGGATGTGTCACTGGCGGGGTGCGTGACTGACAAGCAGGTCGTAGCAATTCATTCGAGTCATCCCAGGCAGACAGGGACTAATCGGAGGGCAAGGAGCGTCACACCACGAACCAGCGTAGCGGCTAAAGACTAGGTGCCATTAGGACTAGCAGGCCCCCTACATCGAGCGCGTTGCCGTCGTCGAATAACATGGACTCAACTCGGTACGGAGACCGAGGTTCCTAGTGCTGAAGCGTTGAAAGTCCATCATTTGGATACTAGAATGATCGTTCTGATTCTGTTTGTAATGGAATGATGCCGCAGATGCCGTCACCAAATGTAACCACTGCTGATGAAATCGTGACCGTTCACGGCCCAGGCACCTGCCTTGAAGCCCTATGACTGCCGCCTGGATACCTGCAATTTGCTAGCAGTGGCTAAAGTTAGAGCCTCGACATAGCAGCATACATTCACGAATGTTTGTAACGGCCAGGCTTAACAGGATGCTGGCGACTCAGGCCCATTTGAAGCGGGACAACCATGCGCCGTACAAAGGAATTTGCCGAGCAGACCAGACAGACCGTTCTAAATGTCGCCGAAGAGCTATTTCTCGCCAAAGGTGTTTCGCGCACTAGCCTCGAAATGATCGCCCGCGAATGTGGGGTAACTAGGGGAGCTGTGTATTGGCATTTCAAGGACAAGGCAGACCTGGTTCAAGGGATGCTTAATCGCATTCGCAGCCCGCTTGACGAAGTCACGCAGCAATTGGGTGCCGATAGTGAGGGCGATTGCTTAGTCAGGCTGTACGACCTGTGCGTCGGGTGCATGGAAAGATTTGTCCAGCCCGGACGAGAGCGCAGGGTCATGACCATCCTCATACATCGTTCTGAGTTCACTCTGGAATTACATGAAGTGGAGCAGCGCGAGAAGGCCTTAACCCGTGAATTCGTCGCCCTCGTCGAAAGCCTTTTCGAAGGACAACAACAGCGCTTGCAGATGGGGGTCACGGCTAGGGCGGCCAGCCTGCAGCTGCATAGCCTGTTTTGCGGCACTTTAGCCGCCATCCTCCGGGACCAAGACCTATTCACGCCGCTGCTGGACGTTCGGTTGATCTTCACCTTCTACTTCAGGTCGCTGTTGAAAGACTGGCCCTGAAGGCGGATAAGCGCGCGATATCACTACAGCTGTAATCGGCGCGCCAGCGTCTTTTGCCGGTCTAGCGCCCCATGGTGGTCTAAGATCTGCTATCCGTATAACGCTGCACGCGAGCGGAAACAGAGGATGCACCACGAAAATCTACCGCTCCTGTACACGCCAATTCGCAACATTCCCTGCATCCCCTCTCCCTGAGCTCCACTACCTTTCCACCCACGGTACCGGTAACAGGAGGGGCGAGCATTGACCAACACAGCCCGGGGGCTGGATCGTGGTTCACTTCCAAAGTCCGGGCGTTGATTGCGGCTACCTGTGAATGTGCACGAGACCTCACGTTGGCGGATACCTATACCGTTGCTATCACTCAGAACGTACTGAATGCCATCTTAGCGCCTGCAGATAGCTCGCCTAGTGAAAGTCCCGGCTTCGAATATCCAAATCCCGTGAGTAGCTCGCTGATATCCTTCAGCTGCCGGCCACAACGTGTAGCACTCCACCGGGTGTCTCTACAGTCCCGTCTACTAGTAGCAGGTGTGACGCTACTAGCTCGCGTCGCTGGCGCTCCGCTAGGGTTCGCCATACCACCACATTGACCATTCCGAACTTATTCTCCAGCGTTACGAACGTCATGCCGCTGGCGGTGCCAGTCCGCTAACTGCCCTACGGCAACGGCAGCTTTGGGTCGGAAACTGACACCAGACTTGCATTCTGGAGATCGCCGGTAGCTTGAAGGTACCTCAAGACTTTCGAGCTACCGCCATGCAGCACGTCGCCCCTACCCTCTTCCGCCCCGCTGACAAACAGGCCATCAGCCTCCTGGATATCACGGCGCCGGCGCGGCTGGTGGAGGCCTCCCTGGCAGAGAAGGTGCGGGCCGCGGTCGCGGTAGTGAAAAGTCTGCTGCAGGCGGGCAAGCACCTGGTGGCCGCATCGTCCTTCGGCAAGGACAGCAGCGTCATGGTCG